>NZ_ASSJ01000038.1 GCF_000473895.1 Rubidibacter lacunae KORDI 51-2
CCTGAAGAGTCTTTCTATGCGCGATCGCTCCCGGTAACGAGCAACTCGTAGGAGGCGATCGCGATCGGACGCTCTGCGGTCTGCGATCGCACTGTAAGGCGATCGCTTGTTAAGGGTGCGAGCGATCGGATCTCGCAGCACTTGTAACCCCTGAAGCAAAAAGGACTGTCCGCGTTCGGACGAGCGTCTGGACCTCAGTTCTGGCAGGGGTTCAATTTTTCACGTCCCTGCGCGATAGATCCGTTAGCCTTCCTAAAGTCATCCCAACTGCAACGGGACTGGTGCCAGTTGATTCGGGCGATCGCAAGTTGGCTTGTGTCACTAGATTGCAAGAGCGCGATCGGGCTAAAAACAAGACACGAATTACTCCCGACGTGAGAAAAAATCAATTCAATGTGCGACCGCGATCCTCGTCAAATTCCTGCGAGCTTGCGACACTAAAGGTGTGGTTGAATCCCAAGCAACACCACAAAATCTAAATGTTGTGATGAGTCTAAAACGACTCCAGCTTCTGACTCGATGCCATTCTTCGTTTGCACTCTCAGCTCGTTCAACCCCTCGCAACCAGAAGAAAAACTATGATTGCTAACCACGCCAAATTCTTCGACGCCCAAGAATCCTGGCTTGAAAACCCGATCTTTTGGGGGCGCGGCATAGTCCCGGGTGGCACTGACACCAACATTCAAACCCGAGATGCCGTCATCAACCTGAATCCGAGCACATTCCGCAGCGTCGGCTCATACGCTGAGGGGGATGCTGCAGACAACCAGGCGATCGCCATCAACATCCCTATCGAAAACGCCGACAGCGGGTCCGGGAAAGATACCGTTATCGGAAATGCTGCTAGCAACTTATTTTTGGGCGATGCTGGCAGCGATCGCCTGCCCGGTCAGGGCGTTGACTTCATCCCGATCGCAAAGGACGGCGACGTCATCCTGCACGGCGGGAACGGCAACGACGAACTGCATGGCGGGAACGGCAACGACAAACTGTACGGTCATGCCGGCAACGACGACCTGTTCGGTCATGACGGCAACGACGAACTGCGCGGCGGCAGAGGCGACGACACCCTCTACGGCGGGAGCGGTAACGACTACCTGTCCGGCGGCGGCGACGACGACGCCCTCTTCGGCGGGAGCGGTAACGACGAACTTCAGGGCTACACCGGTAACGACACCCTGTCCGGCGGCGACGGTGACGACACCCTCTACGGCTGGGACGGTGACGACACCCTCTACGGCGGGGTTGGCAACGACGCAATGTCCGGTCAGGACGGCAACGACCGCCTCTACGGCGAGGACGGAGACGACGAACTGTGGGGCGGGAACGACAACGACACCCTCTACGGCGGGAACGGCATCGACACCCTGCGCGGCGAAAATGGCAACGACGAACTGGCCGGCGGCGGCGACGACGACGAACTGTGGGGTGGGGACGGCGAGGATAGACTGTTCGGCGAGACCGGCAACGACCGACTGTTCGGTCAGGACGGCAACGACGAACTGGCTGGCTGGAATGGCGACGACGAACTTTACGGCGGGAACGGCGACGACGAACTTTACGGCGACGACGGCAACGACCTCCTCTACGGTAACGACGGCAACGACCTCCTCTACGGTCATAACGGCGTCGACCTCCTTTACGGCGGGGGCGACGACGACGACCTGTACGGTCATGACGGCAACGACGAACTTTTCGGCGAGGACGGCAACGACCGCCTGTTCGGCGGGAACGGCAACGACCGCCTGTTCGGCGGGAACGGTAACGACCACCTGTACGGTCATGCAGGCGACGACTACCTAGCCGGCAGAGACGGCAACGACCGCCTGTTCGGTCAGGACGGCAACGATTTACTGTGGGGCGAAAACGGCGACGACTTCCTCTACGGTCAGGAGGGCAACGACGACCTGTACGGTCATGCAGGCAGCGACCGCCTGTCCGGCGAGGACGGTAACGACCACCTGCACGGTCAGGACGGCAACGACTTCCTTTACGGCGGCAACGACGACGACTTCCTTTACGGCGGGGGCGACGACGACGACCTTTACGGCGGTGCCGGGAACGACAACCTGTCTGGCGGGAACGGCGACGACCGCCTCTTCGGTGAAGACGGCAGCGACGAACTCTCCGGCGGTGCCGGGAACGACAACCTGTCTGGCGGGAACGGCGACGACCGCCTCTTCGGTGAAGACGGGAACGACAACCTGTCTGGCGGGAACGGCGACGACCGCCTCTACGGTCAGGACGGCAGCGACGACCTCTCCGGCGGGAGCGGCAGCGACGACTTGTACGGCGGAAACGGCGACGACCGCCTCTTCGGTGAGGACGGCAGCGACGAACTCTTCGGCGGGAGCGGCAACGACGACCTGTACGGCGGAAACGGCGACGACCGCCTCTACGGCGAGGGCGGCAACGACCGCCTCTTCGGTGAGAACGGCAACGACGACCTGTACGGCGGGAGCGGCAACGACGACCTGTTCGGCCATGACGATAACGACGACCTGTACGGCGGCGACGGCGGCGACGACCTGTACGGCGAGAACGGCGACGACCGCCTCTTCGGAGAGGACGGCAGCGACGAACTCTACGGCGGTGCCGGGAACGATATGCTGGTTGGCTTCGGCGACAGCGGTTCCGAGTACGACACGCTCACGGGCGGTGCCGGCTCCGATACGTTCGTTCTGGGCGATCTCGGCGGCGCATTCTACCTGGGGTTCGGGCACGCCCACATCACTGACTTCACCAGCGATTTGCCCGCCAGCGAAGACACGATCCAGATCCACGGCGATCTCAGCGATTACAGCCTCGACCAAAGCCTCAACTACGGGGGGTCTGCAGCTCTAGACACGGCGATTTTCCAGAGCGGCGACTTGATCGCAGTCGTGGAAGATACGACGGCAATTGCCTTGACGGCTGATTACTTTACGACGGTGTAATCGGAGTCGAGACGGCCGTCCATCTCGGCGCCGTTTCAGCTTCGTTTTGAGTCTCCGACCGTGAAGTCGGAGACTTTTTGCAAGCGCTTGGGGATTGCACCCTGCTCAAGCACTGCCAACTTACCGCTTGCTTCAGAAAATCGATACTATTTCAGGACTTACGAAAATTCAGGGCTTACGCAAAAGCCAGAGCGATTGATAGACGTTTGATTTGCTCGAGCAGGGAGTCCGACAGCGAACCTTGCTTCAGCTCATACACCGTTTGCCCGGCGCGTAACGCAATCTCCTTCAACCGCCCCCACACCAGCAGGGCGCAGGCGATATAGTTGCGCTGGATATGACTCTTACGGCACTGACATCGCTCGATGCCCGTAAACGGCTTCAGTGCTCGGTGGAACTCTCAATTATCCAGTGCACACCGCTCACACGTCCTGCGCGGTCACTTGAGCTTTGTCGTTGGTAGCGATAAACTCCTGAAACTTGACGGCAACGCACGAGGTTCTTACCACTGTAGCAACGAAGCCGAGCTGTGACTGTCCCGAGTCGCGATCGCACTGCATCTCCGTTGTGGGACACTCTAAAGCTCGGTATTCTGCCCCTCAGCAGCTCCTGACAGAAAACCGACTGCGAGCGATCGCGATCGGACGCTCTGCACTCGGCGATCGCTCCGTAATCCGTTCACTCGTTGAGGGTGCGAGCGATCGGATCTCGCGCCCTTTATTACCCGTAGGGCAAACTGGACCACCTGCGATTGTATGAGCGTCTGGATACCAGTTCTGGCAAAGGCTTTGCTTTTGCACGACCCTGGACGACAGATCTGTTCGCCCTCTGCATTCATCCCAACTACAACGCGACCTGCGCCTTTTGATTCGGGCGATCGCAAGTTGCCTGGTGTCACTTCTTGGCAAGGGCCCGATCGGGCTAAAAACAAGATACGAATTACTTCCGATGTAAGAAGAAATCAATTCAATTTGCGGCTGCGATCCTCGTCAGATTCCTGCGAGCTTGCGAAACTAAGGGTGTGAGTTGAATCCCAATCAACACCACAAAATCTAGAAAGATGTGATTAGTCTACAACGACTCCAGCCACTGACTCTATGCCATTCGGCGTTTGCAGCCTTCTCTCGTTCAGCCTCTTTCAACCAGGAGCAAAACAATGATTGATTACCTATTTAATGACGCTCCCAAATACACTGTCGAACAAGGTATCTCCCCCTATGTCCTGAAACCCATTGGGCGTTGTCTGGAAGGTGGGGGAGGAAACGACCACCTGGAAGGATGGATCGGCGACGACAAGCTCTACGGTTTTGGTGGCGACGACTTACTTTACGGCTGGTACGGCAACGACTACCTCGACGGCGGGAATGGCAACGACTACCTCGACGGCGGGGACGGCAAAGACTTCCTGTCCGGTGGGGACGGCAAAGACTTCCTGTCCGGCGGGTTCGGCGACGACCGCCTCCTCGGCGGGAACGGTGACGACCGCCTCCACGGCGGGAACGGAAACGACACCCTCGAGGGCGGGAACGGTGACGACACCCTGTTCGGCGGTAGCGGAGACGACACCCTGTGGGGCCGGGACGGCAACGACTACCTCGACGGCGGGAGCGAAGACGACCGCCTC
>NZ_ASSJ01000039.1 GCF_000473895.1 Rubidibacter lacunae KORDI 51-2
ATATTGCCTCCTTAACAGAAGAAGCTGTGGATACCCAAGAAATTCGGCAACAGCAACTAGCTGGGATTCAACAGGAGTGGTCGGATAGCGCGATCGCCCAATCCTTAACTGCCAGCCAAGCAGGGCGCGTTTACTTTACAACATTTTTCGAATGGAATTTCTATAATGGTCCCCTCGGTACGGAGCTAGTTTTGGAACAGTTGCGTCAATTCCTTCTAGAGAATTAGCCCTGAGATGCAATAACAGCCATCTGCTCTAACTGCTCGTCGCATATGCCGCACTCAACCTACATCTGATGCAAACATTCACGATTATTTTGTGCGGGCAGTTGGTCTCGGCGATTGGTAGTAGCATGACCTTCTTCTCTCTGACACTTTGGGCTTGGGAGAATACCGGCTCGGCTACTGCCTTAGCCTTGATTGGCCTCTTCATTCGAGTCTCGCAAGTCTCCTCAACCTATTTCGCCGGCTCCGTTGTAGACCGCTTCAATCGCAAGCACCTGATGATCCTTGGTGATGCAGTCACTGCTAGTTGTGCCTCGATCATTGGCTTGCTCTTCCTGGAACATGCTTTACAGATTTGGCACCTCTACATCATCGGTCTGGTCGTGGGAGGCTTCGGCCAAATTCAAATCCTGGCTTATCAGGCTTCCCTTTCCCTGCTCATCCCCAAGCATCAGTACACCCGCGCCGGCAGCATGGGTGCTGCTGTTTCCTATGGCTCGAGTATTATCGGTCCGGCCCTGGCTGGCATTCTCTATCCCCAGATCGGACTCTTCGGTATCGTCACTATTGATATCGCAACCTTCATGTTGGCTATTGTCATCCTTTTCTTCGTCCGCATTCCCCAACCGGAATTCACCCTAGCCGACGATTCCCAGCAATCTAACCATTCCTTTGTGACGGGCTTTCTCCATGTCTGGAAACAGCCCAGTCTGAGGGTTCTGTTAGTGGTCATGGTGTTATTCACCTTCGTCCACGACTTCGGGGGGGCACTGCAAAGTCCTATGGTTTTGGCTCGCACCGACGGTGACCCCCGCGCTCTCGCTGCCGTCTCCGCTGCGGCTGGTTTCGGTGGCGTTACCGGAGCCGTCCTCACCAGTATTTGGGGCGGCCCCAAACGCCGCATCTACGGCATGTTGGGAGGATACATTGGGGTTGGACTGAGCAAAATTATCTTTGGCTTGGGGCGGTCTCTCCCGGTCTGGGGTCCCGCTCAGTTTTGTTCGTCACTCAACTTTCCCCTCCTTGGTAGTTCCCGCGAAGCCCTTTGGATGGATAAAATTTCCCCTGAAATTCAGGGGCGCGTCTTTGCTGCTAATTCCCTAGTCACTCAAGTGGCCAGTGGCATAGCCATATTGCTAGCCGGTCCCCTCGCCGACCGCCTATTCGAGCCGGCTATGATGTCAGGAGGGCAGCTGGTTGGCTGGCTTGGTGGCAGTTTTGGTAGCGGTCCCGGTGCCGGCATGGCCATTCTATATACTCTTTGCTCCGTCAGCATTCTGCTCGTTGGGCTTGGCGGCTTTTTACTACCAAAACTCAGAACGATTGAAATTGATTAAGATGTAGAAGTTGCCTCATATTAGTTGTCGTTGCGCGTGGAACGAGTCCACACCTAAAAATACTGATGTTAGAGCAAGAGAATTTCAGCACCTGCCAGTTTTGCTCTGAGGTTTCCAAAGCCAATGGTGAAGATCCTATTGGGACAGCCGCAACGGTGGATTGTTGGCTCGTGGTAGAAATGGCTCCACCGTGGACAGAGAAGACGTTCAAAGAAGATCTCCGGATCGTACCCTTACTCGAACTTTTCAAACAACTCTTTCTCAAGCAGGGAATCGCAATCCGACCCATACTAATTGCACCCGATTTAGAATACTCTAAACCAGGATCGGGGCGAGTCATCTTCTACAAGCGCCCTCAAGCACAGTTCGCACAATTTTCTAAACAAGAATTTGTCTTACCTGAAGCAGATGTTCCACGTCTGGCAACAGCAATCCTTCGGCATCTGCTGAAACAACCTAATGAGCTCGACAGCTTTCAAGAATTTCGCCAAGAGAGCGGGCACATTCGCGAAATCCTCATTTGTACTCATGGGAATGTTGATGTAGCTTGCTCTCGATTTGGCTATCCAATTTATAAGAAATTAAGGGAAGATTATGCCGGTGAGTGGAATCCTGAAGGAAGCGAGCGCCGTATAGATCCCTTGCCAGAGCTAAGGGTTTGGCGCTGCAGCCACTTCGGCGGACATAAGTTTGCTCCCACGCTAATCGATCTGCCGGACGGTCGTTATTGGGGACATTTGGAACCCGAGATCCTCGATATATTAATTTACCGACAGGGCAATCTATCAAAGTTACGTTCGCATTACCGCGGTTGGTCTGGACTCTATAAACACGAGCAGATCGCCGAGCGCTCACTTTGGGAAAAAGAAGGATGGGATTGGCTCTCCCGGGACATTTCTGGTCGCACTAGATCGAAAGGTCTCAGAGGCATTAAACGATATTTGTACCCGCTCCTAAAGTCAATTCCTCTGAAACGCTCGCGCGCTTTCGCCGAGCTATGGACTCAGGACGCAGAATGGGCGGAGGTGCAAATTCAATGCTCCCATCCCGAACGGGAGACTCAAACAGTCTATGATGTGCGCATAGAAGCATTCGGGCAGGTCACAACGGCAGCGCGATCGTCCAAGGCTGGGAAAAATATTGAACTAGTAACCGTCCCTCAGTATCGAGTTACGCATTTATCGAATAGATTGCAACCTTTGTAGGGTAGTGTTGCAAATACTCTTACAGATAGATCGATTCCTCATTTAAAGGGTTCTGTGGTATCGGCAACTTAACCGTCCAGCACGTCAAAATGGCACTGCTTCCCTGCTGAGTTTCTGGCGTGGCGATCTATGCAGCGGTTTTCACTCCCGTTAAATCTCGCCAGCTCTCGAAGCGCTGGCACATGTGTCAGATGTCAAGGGCTTGGACGGGAAAAACGACAGAGATTGGCGAGGTGACTGTCGTTTTGTGGTTACCGGATCGTAACGACAACCCCGGATCGGCAGCGGTGTTCGTTGG
>NZ_ASSJ01000040.1 GCF_000473895.1 Rubidibacter lacunae KORDI 51-2
GTTCCCCCAAGACCGCAATGCTCTCGAGCAGATGCCCAAGTCGGCATTGATTGACTTGCTTCTTGAGCAGCAAGTTATCGAGCAACTCGTCGCCGAGGTCGAACGCCTCAAACGTCTGCTCGACTCTGACTCCAAGACCTCCTCAAAGCCCCCTTTCAGCGACTTCATCAAGCGCTCAGAGACCCCGGTCAAACCCAAGCCGACCTCGGACCTGCCCCACCGTGCCGACCGGGCAGACAACCCGGTCATCCTGGCAAAACTCGCAAGGGGTTCGGTCACATCGACCCCCTGTGTTCTCATCGACCCGCCCGCTGTCTGCCCCATTTGCCAGTGACACACCTGGGAGTCAGCTTGCCTGCAGCCTCGGACTTAAACAGTTACCCAGTTTGTCGCTCGCCCCATCGAAATTGTCTCCCACCGCCAGCGGCGTCAGACTTGCACTCATTACGGCAGCGGCGCAGCGGGCGAGTGGAAGCAACCGTGACTGCCTCCGTGCAGGCGGTGCGCCAGTGGGTCCGGCATCAGCCCCACGTTCACGTTGACGAGTCTCCCTGGCTGGTGGGTGGCGTCAAAGAATGGCTTTGGGTGCTCTCGGGTAGGGGCTACAGCCTGTTCCACGCCGAGACCGTCGCAACCGCGACGAACAGGTGCAATTGCTCGGTCAGAGCGTTGCCAGGGTGCTTACTTCCGATGACTTCAGCGTCTACTAAGGCTACCCGGTGGCAGCGCAACATAAGTGTTAGGCGCATCTGCGGCAGCACTTCCAGAAGGTGTGCAAACTTCCCCCACCCCAGCAGGGGGAGCTGGGGGAGGCGTTCGTAAAACTGATTCTAGAAACTTTTACATGCCATCGCCAGTGGCGCACCGATGCAGATACCGGCGCATATGCTCGGAGGGCGGTAGAGTTCAAAGTCTGCTAGCAGCAAAACATCGCTCGCTGGCGGGGAGATGCCGGGCTCACGGCCGGTCTGCTGTTGAAGTCAATGCGAGAGCAGGAGTTGCAGTGGTGGTAACTCCTCGATCATACGGAGATACCGCCGAACAACAACAGTACCGAGCGGTCGCTGCGCTCGCGGTGACGAAACGCAAAGTCAGCGGAAGGTCGCACTAGTGGTCTTTATCATAAAATGTCGCTGACTTGCTGAGCGTTATCCAAACCAGTCGAGGACAGGGGGGCTCGGCGATGGAATTTTAGGGAGATGCGGTGGCACGGGCGGCAAGAGGGTGGTCGCAGGAGCTATGCCTTATTTCCTCATGTGACCAGAGCTAACCCTATTTCAAACCCTGCACCTGACTCCTTACGAATTGTTTCAGCCATATCTTGTTCGGATGCTATTGGATATCATGTATAAATCAAACAGACACAAATGCTTCAAACTAAATTCATTGATAGAGACGAAAATCAAAAATCTAAAACTCTTAGCATTTTGCTCTTGTTGCCACTTGGATTTTAGGTTTATGCCTATTTACTGGCATTTTTTTCCAAATCCAGTTCCATTATTTGCCAAGCTTTCTTAAACAATGAAATAGGATTGTTCCCATGAAGAATCGCGGAGTTTCTTTTTTTACCACCTTGCTTATTTCAGTTTCACTTCTTCTCGGTAGTATTCCAGCAGAAGCCCAAGAGAGGCAACTCGGAGAATGGATCTGGGACGGTGTTCGGCTGATTTGGAAACCAGCAATGAAAGTTCCATTGGTTGTTGGTGGCACGATTGTCGCTATTGTTGGGGGGCTTGAGTTGACCGACAAGGGCTATCAAATGTACCTGCAGTGCAAAAAGGGTTATGACCAAAGAGGAATTGTGAACCCATATAACCACAGTGTTTACGAAAGAATTTGTGCTGAATGGGCATATCAAAATCAGTATTCTTTTGAAGTTTATCAAAATAATGTTCCGAGTTATCAGTATCCCAGCCAATATTATCAATACTATCAATAAAATTTTGCATATGTATTTTGTGATCTCATTTTACAGTCTGCGCATGGCTTTGCGAATGAATGCATTTTACCTTCTTATTTGAAACCTCTGAAGTCATAAAACCTCTGAAGTCTCCTGACCTTGGAAGAAGTCCTTGGAAGAAGTCTAAGTTCTCCACACGATTTGATTTTAACGCACTTCGAGAATTCTTTGTGTAGCGGTCTGGAATTATCTTTCTTGAAGCTGACAAGCACCCTCTCAGGGTGGGTTTGAAATGTGTTTCAGAGCATAAATAGTTAGGGTTTGCTGAGAAAGGTTGGATTTTGACAATGAAAGGATCTCAGCGTTTTCTATGCCGGAAAAGTGCACGGCTATAGGCGCCACAGCCTCAAAGCCCTTACACTTGGGCCGAGAATCCGAGGCAAAAAGCTGGAGCTAGTTGGTAAAAGCCTTGTTCCATAAGCTCTCTGCCCATTAAATTTGATTTGTGGACTTTTTCGGCAAACCCTAGTTAGTACAAGTTTACTAATTGTCTTTAAGCGAGAGACTTGCAGATACTATACATTTTGGATAGCAACTTTAGGTTTATACATTTTGTCGCTGACATCGGCCTAACGCCCTTCGAGTTTGCACGCTGCTTCGAGCAATATCTTGAACATTTACGAAATAATATGTATGGTATGAAACTTCAGTTGCTCACTTTTGATTAGGAAATCGTACGACAAGACGTTCGTTTCAACAATCACCCCTCTAAAAGGGGTGATTGTTGATGTGACTAAAACTAATTGCTGCCAATCCTGACAAAACAATCCGTTGTATTGCGTGCTTTCAATGTTGGTATTCTCTGGCTCGATCTAAAGATATGAGTTATAGATATAGCTCGGCTCAAATGCTGGAGGGGGGAAATACTAGCTGAGTCTCTCAAACAATAGGGAGCATCTGCGAGGAAGGAGCGTTGAGAGAGGGTGGTCGAATGGTCAAGATCGGCTTTGGGCTTGGGAGCAAGTGCCAAATCAAGTTGGCAAAACAGAAACTTTTGCTCATGAAGGCTCGAAGAACTGAATCCCTGGGATGGCTACCGCCTAACGTTTCAACAAAATCTATGAGAGATAATGAAATTCCTCAGGACCGATGCCGACGGTTTAGGCGCTTGTTGAGGAAAAGATGTACCAAAGCTTCGAACGTGTCGTCGCAAGTAAAAACCCCATTGTCGTTGTAGGTAAGACTATAAATTGACTTGGGTGCCCCCCTCGGCGCAGCCGTAGTGCGCGCGACCCTTCTCGTCAGCCAAACATACCCTTCGAATGCCCCGTGCAACAGTGCGCCTTGCGAACATTCCCGGGACACCCAATTGCAACAACTCCAACCAACGCGATCGCCTGGCGCTATTTCAAATCTAGCAACCCTTGCTCCTTGAGCTTGGGATTGAAACGCATCTCCAAACGCGCGCCGCGGGCATCCAACGCCGACTTCACCTCCGCTTCCACGCGGCGCGCAGCGTTCTTGAGCAGCTTCATTCGTGTCAGTTCGTCTCCTCGCTGCAGCTGCTCGCGTTCCTCGTCGCTGAGGTGGAGTTTGGCATCGATCGCCTGCGTCCACAATTCGAATTCTTCGCCGTTACCGGGCGGCGACGTCTTGTTTTCCGTCAGCCAAGCCGTCCGCGCGCCATCCAAAATCTGCCGGCTCGGCCGGGCGATCGCGTGAGCCTTCACCCAATAGCATTGCTGCGGCCGGCGCGCGAGGTGCTGCTTCAAGCTGAGAAACACGTCGCGCGAGTAGCCCACGAATTGCAACACGCGATCGCGATCGAAAATCGCGTAAGCCCCGATCTTACCGCTTAGCTCGGCCGGAAGCTGGCCGTCGGCATCGAGGTAAGGCAAAAAGTCGAGGTCGGTGAGGGCAGGAACGTCGGAATTAGCAGTCACGGATAAGCTCGGCAAAACAATCGGCGATCGCCTTTCAGTCTACCGAGCAACGGTAACCGGTCGGCGATCGATCCACCTATTAGGCAATAAGTGCGAGTTGCAAGGAGTGCGCTGAGGGGGCGTATCAGCATGCAATCGTCTAATAGACCAACGGGCGCATAGACAAACAGCGTTTGGAAGTCCGCTCCAAACGCTGTTTGTCTTACATTCTGTTGGTTCCAGCTGGGGAGGGTAGAACGCCTTCCTGGCAAGTCTGGATCAGCCTAGCGAGTTCGCGCCGGCCACAACTTCCAGAATCTCCTGAGTAATCGCCGCCTGACGTGCCTTGTTGTAGTCCAGAGTCAAGCTGCGGATGAGATCTGACGCGTTGTCGCTGGCATTGTTCATTGCCGTCATCCGCGCAGCCAGTTCGCTAGCGGCCGACTCTTGCAGCGCGCGCAGCAGCTGATTGTTCAGGTACAGCGGCAGCAGCGCGTTCAGAATCTGAACCGGATCCTGCTCGAAGAGCATGTCGCGGGGAAGATCGCGCAGCTCGGTCGTCGGAGCTTTCTCTCGCTCCACCTCGAAGGCACCGCTACGGGATGTCAACCGGAAGATTTCGTCATCCGCTGCTTCTAGGCCTTGCGGGTCCAACGGCATCAGGGTTTGCACCACCGGCCGCGAACTAATCAGCGACACGAACTTGGTATAAACCAACTCCACGCGATCGACTGTCTCCGACATAAACAGCGCCAACAGCTTGTCGGCAATCTGGTTGGCTTCGTCTGCCGTGGGAATTTGCTCCAGGTCGGTGAAGGTTTCCGCAATCGGCGCACTGCGTCGCTGGAAGTGCTGGGTGGCTTTGCGCCCTACCAGTACGTAGGTATAACCCGCTCCGTTTGCCTGCAGCTCACGCGCGCGCGTCTCCGCACGCTTGATGACGCTGGTGTTGTAAGACCCGCACAAGCCGCGATCGCCCGAGACCACCAGCAGCGCTGTTGTCTGCACCGGGCGTTCCTCTAGGAGCGGCAGTTCCGCGTCCTCAAACCGCAAGCGCTGTTGCAAGCCATACAGTACCTGCGCCAAACGGTCGGCGAAGGGGCGCGTAGACGTTACCTGCTCTTGAGCGCGGCGGACTTTCGCCGCCGCCACCAGCCGCATGGCTTCGGTAATCTTGCGCGTGTTCTTTACCGATTTGATGCGATCGCGAATGCCTTTTAAGTTTGCCATGATGTTCTAGATGAACCGCTCGATATAGCTAGCGCGGGCGAGGCAGGGTGAGCCTGCCTCGTGATTTCGCGTGCGTTATAGGGATGCCATGAAGGCTTCCTTGGTCTCGGCGATCGTTTCCTTGAGGATTTGCTCGGCTTCGGGCGTAAGCGCCTTCTTCTTGTCGCCCTTAATCGCCTCAGCAAACTGCGGCTTGTTCACAATCGCCTCACGCAGCTGCTGCACGAATGCCGTGACATTCTCGGTGGGGATGTCGTCGTAATAGCCGTTGATGCCCGAGTAGACCACTGCAATCTGCTCGTATACCGTCAGCGGCGAGTACTGAGGCTGCTTGAGCATTTCCCGCAGGCGCTGACCGCGCGCCAGCTGCTTCTGAGTGGCTTGGTCGAGGTCGGAGGCAAATTGCGAGAAAGCAGCCAGCTCCGCGAACTGGGCCAGCTCGAGCTTCAACTTGCCAGCCACTTTCTTCATGGCCTTGATTTGGGCAGCCGAACCAACGCGGGAGACGGAGATACCGACGTTGATCGCCGGCCGCACGCCCGAGTTGAACAGGTCTGCCGAGAGGAAGATCTGACCGTCGGTAATCGAAATTACATTCGTGGGAATGTATGCCGATACGTCACCGGCTTGGGTTTCGATAATCGGTAGGGCGGTCATGCTGCCTTCGCCCAATTCGGGGCTGAGCTTAGCGGCGCGCTCCAGCAGGCGGGAGTGAACGAAGAACACGTCGCCGGGATACGCTTCGCGACCGGGCGGACGACGCAGTAGCAAGGACATCTGGCGGTAGGCTTGTGCTTGCTTGCTGAGGTCGTCGTAGATAACCAGCGTAGCTTTGCCTTGATACATAAAGTACTCGGCGATCGTGGCGCCCGCGTAGGGTGCCAGATACTGAAGCGTTGCCGGGTCGCTTGCGTTGGCAGCAACGACGACGGTGTAATCCAATGCACCGCGGTCGGCCAGGACACCCGTGACCTGAGCGACGGTGGAGGCTTTCTGTCCGATCGCCACATAGACGCAAATCACGTCCTCGCCCTTTTGGTTGAGGATGGTGTCGATCGCCACGGCGGTTTTGCCGGTTTGGCGATCGCCGATGATCAGCTCGCGCTGACCGCGACCGACCGGAATCATGCTGTCGATGGCGGTGATGCCGGTTTGAAGCGGCTCGTATACCGACATGCGTTCGACGATGCCCGGTGCCATCGACTCGAGCAGGCGCGTTTGTCCGGTTTGGATGTCGCCCTTGCCGTCCAGCGACTCCACCAGCGGGCTGACCACGCGACCGATGAGCTCCTCGCCGACCGGAATCGACGCGATGCGTCCGGTTGCTTTCACGGAGCTACCTTCCTGGATACCGAGACCGCTCCCCATCAGCACCACGCCGACGTTGTCTTCTTCCAGGTTGAGGGTAATGCCCACCGTGCCGTCTTCAAATTCGACCAGCTCGCCCGCCATCACCTTTTCCAGGCCGTAGACGCGCGCGATGCCGTCGCCCACCTGCAGCACCGTACCGACGTTGGACACCTGAATGTCTTGGTCGTACTGCTCGATCTGCTGGCGGATGATACTGCTAATTTCGTCCGGTCTGATGCTGGTAGCCATCGCGTTCTCCGTGCAATCTCGATCGTTGTTGTAGGTTGGGGGTGCCCGCTGGGGACACCGTCATTCTGTTGGGTTGCTCGTCTTCAGGATCGCTATCTCTAGGACGCGAGCTGCAAGCTCAACCGCCGTAACTGCCCGCGCAAACTTGCATCCAGCACCTGGGAGCCGACGCGCACGATCGCGCCACCAAGCAGGTCCGGATCGACCTTGACCTCTAGCTCCACATCCCGCGCTCCGGTGATGTTCTTGACGCGATCGCGAATGGTGTCGCGCTGCGATCCTGCAAGTTCGATGGCTGCAGTTACTTCAGCCAGCACCGTCTGGTTGCGGCGTCGCAGCAGCGTCAAATACTGCCGGCAGATGTCGTCGAGGAAAAACAAGCGGTTCTTATCCGCCAGCAGCATTAGAAAATTCGCAAACAGCGGGTCGAGGCGATCGCTCGCCAGCGTTCGCAGGACGCGTTTCTTGCTGTCGATCGCGATCGTCGGATTGGCAATCAGCTGGCGCAAATCTTCGGACGCTTCCAGCGCTGCGAGCAGGGTTCTCGCGTCTTCGCCGAAACGGTCGGCCAGATCCCGCGCGTCAGCCAGCGCCATCAGCGCGTCGGCATAGGGTTCGACAACGGCTGCACTGAGCAAACTATCTTTCATGGCAGACTAACTCCCCAACTGCGCAAGCGAACGTTCGAGCAAGTCTCGCTGTGCCGACGAATCCAAGCCCTCGCGCAACCGCGCTTCCACGCGCTCGATTGCCTGCGAGGCGATCGCTTGGCGGATTTCGGATACGGCGCGGGCGCGCTCGGCATCGAGATCCTGAACGGCAGCAGACTTAACGCGCTCCACCTCGCGCTCGCTCTCGGCGAGGATGCGCTCCTTGGTCTTGGTGGCAGCTTCTTCGGCAGCCAGGCGCAAGCGCTCGATTTCTTGCTGGGCTTGGGCGAGTTTCTGCTGTGCCTCGGCCAGCATGGCGGCGGCTTCCCGCGCCTGGGTTTCGGCAGTGCTGATTTCGGTTTTGATGCCGTCCTTGCGGTCCGCAAGCATCTTGCCGAGGACGCCGCGCCCGAAGTAAACCAGCACGGCGATGATAATGACCAAATTAATGACGTTAGCTTCGAGGAGGGTTTCGAGTAGATCCCCACCCTCTTCAGCGGACTTCGCCGCTTCAGCGAAATAAAACCACATTCCCATCATGCGTTCCCTACGCAACGTGCAAGTTGCCGCTCCCGGCAACGGTGACGCTAGCGACGCGCTAGCTCCGGTCCTACGAGCTTCTCCAGAATCTGAGCGCTGAGGTCGCTAACCTGTCCTTCCAATTCCTGTAAGGCAGCTTGCTTCTGTTCGGCAATCTCCCGAGCAGCTTGCTCGCGCTCGGCAGTTACTTCCTGTAGAGCAGTAGCAGCGCGCTCGGCAGCAATCTTCTGCGCCGCTTGTTGGGCAGCTGCGATCGTCTCCTGCGACTGGCGTCGCGCGTCCTTCAGCTCGTCGTCAAACTGGCGGGCGAGGGCTTGCGCCTGCTCCTGACTCGTCCGCGCGTCGGCCAGGTTATTGCGAATGTACTCGGCGCGCTCGTCGAGCATCTGCGTTACTGGCTTGTAAAACACCGCATTGAGTAGCGCGATCAGCAGTAAAAACTGTGCGGCCATCAGCGGTAGGGTGAGGTCGAAGTCGAACAGCCCGCCCTTGCGCGCCGTCTCGACTGCCTCTTCGGCAATCAGCCAAGTCGTCGTCCAGTCAGTCATATGCTTTCAACCCCTGCGGGTCTGTCGCGGCGGTTGGCTCGTCGCATCGTCGCTCGGACAGTGCTCGGATAATCGTATCGAGTGCAGTCTCAGTCGAACCGACCGGGGGCTGCGGAGAAACTGGCAAGCGCAGGCGGAGAGAACGCGATCGCGATCGCCGCCTGCAGCCGGATGTTATGCAAACGGGTTGGCAAACAATAGCACCAGAGCAACCACGAGGCCGTAGATGGTCAGTGCTTCCATGAATGCGAGAGACAGCAGCAGCGTGCCGCGAATCTTACCTTCAGCTTCGGGCTGGCGGGCAATACCTTCAACTGCCTGACCGGCAGCGGTACCTTGACCCACGCCGGGGCCGATTGCCGCCAAACCGATAGCGAGTGCAGCAGCAATTACGGAAGCAGCAGCAGTGAGAGAATCCATGATGTTCTTCTATCCTCTGTTGACAGTTTAGACGGAGTATGCGTCACTTGCGACGCCTGCCGCTCGGGCGGCTGTTAACGTGGTGCCACTGCAGGTGGCATGCTCTACTGAGCGACGCGGGCGTCACTCATGCTCTTCTTCGCCATGCCCTTCCATCGCTTCACCGATATACGCAGCCGCCAAAGTAGCGAAAATCAGTGCCTGGATGGCGCTTGTAAACAATCCCAATGCCATCAAAGGCAGAGGCACGAACAGCGGCACCAGCAACACCAACACGGCGACCGCGAGTTCGTCTGCAAGGATATTCCCAAACAGACGGAAGCTCAGGGAAAGGGGCTTGGTGAAATCTTCGAGAATGTTGATTGGCAACAGGATAGGCGTCGGCTGAATGTACCGTTTCAAGTAGCCGAGTCCGCGCTTGCTGAAGCCGGCAAAAAAGTAAGCCAGCGAGGTCAGCAGTGCCAGAGCAACAGTCGTGTTGATGTCCATGGTCGGTGCAGCGAGTTCCGATTCCGGTAGGGAAATCAGTTTCCAGGGCATCAACGCACCAGACCAGTTAGAGACAAAAATGAATAGGAACAGCGTTCCAACAAACGGTACCCACGGACGATATTCTTTCTCGCCAATTTGGTCGCGAGCGAGGTTGCGAATAAAGTCGAGGGCGTACTCCAGCAGATTTTGCAGTCCGCTCGGCACCCGCTGTAGGTTGCGCGTCCCGGCAATCGTCACGAGCAGGAGCAAGCCGATAACGAACCAAGAGGTGATGAAGACTTGCCCGTGTACGGTGTAGTTGCCGAAATCCCAGTAAAAATGCTTGCCGACTTCTAGTTCCGCAAGGGGAAAAAGCAATGAGTTCGGGCTAAAACCGTTCAAAAGTCCCATTCGCGAGCATTCTCCACTATCGACACGGGTCTGTTTGCCTGTGCTTGCAGCTACCCGCCCGCACGCGGCGGCGGAAACAGCGTTGTTCCAAAGACGTAAACCAGAATTGCGACTTTATAGGTCAGGAATCCCAGGAAAATTGGTAGTATCTGCAGATTTTGCAGTTGGGTTGCCGCCACAATCGCGGCTACCAATAATGCCAGACGATTGACCCCAAAGTTGAGGCGTCCGTTCTCGCCGAGCTGTTCTACATCCTTCGCTAACCGTCGCAGATAAAGGACTCCCACGCAAGCCCCCAACACGTAGTTCAGAGCAATTGCTAGCGAGTAGACAAGCCAAACCGAGCCGAAGACAACGATCGCAATTCCGAGACAGGTCAAGTAGAGGTTTTTCTGCAGTTGGTAGTACTCGCGCATGGTGTTGCGTTCGAGTGCTGGGGGGGCATTCTCTACAGCGGTTTCCTCCTCGGATGGCGCGATCTCTGCTGGGGTTTCGGGTAAATTGACCATGTACGGACGTGCGGTACGTCGGGTGCGCCGCCACTGCAAGCAAACCAGCAGCAATCATATCACGGCATAGTTACATTACTTTATCGTTTGCCTTTTTTGCGACTGAGTCTGCCGATCGCCGGTGAGAAAAATGGCTCAAACGCTCGCCTTTGCGGGCAAACCCGACACGTTCAACGGGGCAATCGTGCCAGTGGAAATGCTTCGAGGTGAAATGCTTCTGGGTGAAATGTTTCTAGGTAACAGCAAGCCGTTCGCGGAAAAGAGCGAGGGTTTTGTCCCAAGCATCGGCGGCGGCAGGGGCATCGTAGCTGTCGCGGCGATCGCAGAAGAAACCGTGGGTAACGCCGGTATAGCGGTATAAGGCGTGAGGAATGCCGTGCTCTTGAAGGGTCGCTTCGATGCGATCGACCTGTTCGAGGGGAATTAACGGGTCTTCGGACCCGAAGAACAAGACGATTGGGTGAGCGATCTCCGGGGTGCGGGCGATCGTCGGCACGCCTCCGCCGGGGGTCATGGTGGCGATACCCGCACCATAGAAGGACGCGGTTGCGTCGACTTCGGGGAGGGTGGCGCCGAGGTAGACAACGTGACCGCCGAAGCAGAAGCCGATGGAGCCGATGCCGCCGCCGTAAGCCGGAATTTGTTTGAGGTATGCGATCTCCGCGCGCAGGTCGGCGAGAAGTTCGGTGGCAGTTGTCTTGTCCTTATATTGCCGGCCGAGTCGGACGCTGGCATTGTCGTAGCCGACTTCAAAGTCGGTAACTTGGCGCTGGTAGATCGGCGGAGCGATCGCGATATAGCCCTCGCAGGCGAAGCGCTCGGTGACGTCGCGGATGTGTGCGTTGACTCCGAAGATTTCTTGCACGACGACGACACCCGGAAAGGGACCGTCCCCGAGGGGATAGGCGAGGTAGGCGTCGAGCTGGGCGCCATCGCTGGGAATGCGGATGCGCTCGGTGCGAATGTCATTCACGGGCGGTCGGGCCTGAAGGAGGAAATTCGTTTCCGATTCTACGGCCGCGCGCTCGGCAATCGAGGTGCGGCAACGATTCGATGCCGTCGCGCGCTCGTCGCACGGGAGCAACCGGTCGCTGCCCCTTACAGTCGCGTATAAGGTGGGAGGACTGCAGACCTTATATTGCCAACTATCCATAGCAACTGCTGCACTGACAATGTCCCCTGGTGAAATGACTCAGCCGACACCCGCACCTGTTTGGATTGCCGGACCGACCGGTAGCGGTCGCACCGGCCGACTGGTGCAACACTTTCGAGCATGGGTGGAAGCCCAATTTCGCCAACGTCGCCAGCCGATCTTGCCGCAGGCTCCCGGCGTACTTGTGTTAGCTGCTAATGAAGAAACGCGACGTCGCTTGGGCGATCGCTTGGCGGCGAGCGTGCGAGGACGCTATCCGATTGTTGCCAAGACGCCGCTCGGGTTCTGCGCCGATGAAGTCGAGCTATTTTGGCCGCTGCTGTTTCAGCGGTTGCACTTGCGCGCCCAGTTTCCGTTGCGCCTGCATCCCGAAACCGAACAAGAACTGGCCGCGCGCTTGTGGCACTCGCACTGGCAGCCCGACGAAATCCCTAACCCCGCTAGCGAAGCGCGCCTCGTACGCTCCACCCTGGATCTGATGCAACTTGCTGGGGCAAGCGGTACGGACTTGGCCGATATTCCGACGCTTCTATCCGAGGGACTGGCCGGTGCCAGCGGCGAAACCGCTCGCTTGCCCGCCGCTGCCCTGCAAGACGATCGCCAGCTGTGGTCGCGCATGAGCGAACGGTTGCAAGCGTGGCGGCTATGGTGCTTGGAACGCGGTTTGCTGACCTACGGATCGATCTACGAACTCTACGGGCGCGAATTGCTCGGCGACCCCACCTACCGCGATCGCCTGCAAGACCGCTACCGCGCGATCTTCGCCGACGACCTCGATGACTACCCGGCAATCGCCCGCAACTTGTTCGATATCCTGCTTGACAGCGGCGCCACCGGTGCCTTTACCTTCAACCCCAACGGCTGCGTGCGCCTCGGGCTCGGTGCCGACCCCGATGAATTGCTAGAGCTGCGCGATCGGTGTGCCATCGAGACCTTGGAGTTGCCCGTGCCCACCGGCGAGCAACTGCCTCCCAATGCTTTGGCGACAAACGTTGTGCGCCTCGCGCTCGACCCGTTCTACACCGAACCGCTGCCTCCCTCGCTGCGATCGCTCCAGACCATCTCGCGGGCGGCACTGCTGCGCCAGACCGCCGAGGCGATCGCACGAGCTGTTGACAGCCAGGCGGTCCGCCCGAGCGACATCGCCATTATCGCTCCCGGGTTGGACGACATCGCGCGCTACACCCTCATCGAAATCCTGGACGGCAGGCAGATTCCCGTCAAACCCCTCAACGAACAGCGACCGCTCGCAAGCTCGCCCCTGGTCCGTGCCCTGCTGACGATGCTGTGCTTGGTCTATCCCGGCTCGGGGCGCGCGACCGAACGCGATGCCGTTGCCGAAATGTTGGTGATGCTGTCGCGCACAGAGGCGGATGCGGCTATCGACCCCGTTCGGGCGGGCTTGCTGGCCGATCATTGCTTCGTTCCCAACCCCGAACTGCCCTGCTTGCTGGCGGCGGAAGATGCCTTCCCCCGATGGGATCGCCTGGGTCGCCGCGCCAGCCATGCCTACGATCGCATCCGCACCTGGATCGACCGTACGCGCGCTACTGAAGACGCCCGGCCCATTCCCAACGCGATCGCGGTGCTCGAGTCCGCCATCCAAGCGTTCTATGGCGGCGGGAGCAGTTTGCCGCATGCACGCCTCGCTGCCCTGCGCGAGCTGATGGAAACCGCCCAACATTTTTGGGATGTCGATCGCCGCCTGCGTCTGCACGACCCCAGCCCCCAGTCGCCCCGCGCTGCGATCGCTCAGTTCGTGCAGCTCGTCCGCAAGGGCACGATCTCGGCTAACCCCTATCCGGAACGCGCGCTTGGCACTGCCGAGGCCGTCACCCTTGCCACGATCTTTCAGTATCGCTCCAGCCGGCGCCACCACCGCTGGCAATTTTGGCTCGATGTCAGCTCGCCGCTCTGGCTCAAAGGCGGCGCGGCCGACCTGTTCGGCGCGCCGCTGTTCCAACGCAACTGGTCCGGTCGCGCGCTGACGGCCGGCGATCGCCTGGCCGCCGACGAAGCCCGCTTGGAGCGCCTCCTACACGACCTCCTCGGTCGTGCCACCGAGCGCGTCTACCTCTGCCACAGCGACCTTGCGGCCAGCGGCGCCGAGCAAACCGGACCGCTGCTAACCCTCATGCACGCTGCCGAACCGCTGCGGGAAGCGAACGCGGCTCCATCAAGTCTTTAGATATGCCTGGAAAGAGTATGTCTTGAATGCGGGGGTAGTTGAGGCAAGAATTTGAAGAAACTTGTACCCGCCTCGATCGCTTGCTCTCGGAGCCGGGGGAGGCGATCGCCTCAAACCGACGGGCGGCGACCGGGCGGGATGCCGGCGAGCTCGAACACATCTTTGAGAGTCGGGCAATATGCCGACAAGCCCAAAGATGCCGGTGCAACGGGATCGCGATGCGTAAAGTGGCGATAGCGCAAGCAATGCCGATCCCATGCCGCCATCTGGATCGGCAATACGGTAACGAGGAAACTTGCCAGCGCAAACGAAAGCGGGATGCGGAAATAGATGCGCTTGTCGAGGTAGGTGCAGAATGCTTCGATCAACTGGTTGGCCGTCACGCAGGGATTGCCGAGGACCCATCGGCGAGGTCCCGGTTCCGGTGGCGGGCTATCGATCAGATGCGCCACGACGCGGGCGATGTCTCGAGCGTGGATGAAGTGGAAACTACCGTCGGCTTTGAACCAGCGGACGAGCGAAACCCAACGGGCGATCGCGGGCAGCCCGGCGGAGATGTGAGATTCGGGGAAGGTGCCGCCGCCGCCGAGGACGAGGGTCGGGAAAACAACCGTGAGGCGATCGCGCAGTTCCAGGTCGCCGAGACGCTGGAAGCACTCGTACTTCGTACGGATGTAGTCGGTGCCGATTGCGCCGGCCTCCGGGAGCGGTTCGTGGCGGTAGTTGAGAATGCTCGCCGTGGAAAAGTAAATGGCTTGTCGGCAGGTTGCTGGATCGAGCAGTTCCAAAAAGCGCAGCGTTTGGGTCACATTAATGTCGTAGGTCGTCTGTGGATCGCCCCAGGCTGTTGCTGCCAAGATTGCCGTGTCGATAGTGGCAAGCAGGTCGCGGTAGCGGTCGATCTCGCGCAGGTCGCCAACGAGTAGCTGGACGCCCGGTCGCGCCTGCCAGTCGAGTTTTAGCTTGCGAGGGTCGCGCACCAGGAGAAAGACTTCTAAGTCGTCGCGAGCGAACAGTTCGTCTGCGATGTAGTGACCGATACAGCCGCTGGCTCCGGTGAGGAAAACACGCTTCATCGATTAATGCTGCTATCACCTTGGGCGCGTCGCGTGCGCCTGTCATCTGCCGGACCGTCGAACGTGCCGCTGATTGCCTGCAGGACCGGCCGCAGGGCTTGCGCGATCGCGTCGGCGGAGACGAACTCTAGCGTAGCGCGACGGCTATCGCCGACCATTTCCAGCCACAGGTTGACGTAGCTCGGCGGCAGATAGGGCAGCCGTTGCGCCCATTCGATGGCGACAATCCCTGGCAGCACTTCTTCGCCTTCCCAGTAAAGTTCCGGCAGTAGCCCGGCAACTGCCGGCGGCTCCAACCGATAAAGATCTAGATGGTAAAGTGGCACGCGCCCTTCAAGATACTCGTTCGCGAGTGCGAAGGTCGGGCTAGCGATCGCCTGGTCGATGCCCAATCCCGCACCGAGACCCTGCACGAGCGTTGTCTTGCCCGCTCCGAGGTCGCCGTGCAGCAACAAGGTGCTACCTGGGATTAATTGCTGCCCCAAACGGTAACCGAGCCGCTGCGTGGCGGCGGCATCCTCAAGATGGGTTTGCCAATGCACGATTCGATTTCCAAGTCGCTGCGCGACTGTACCACCGCAACAAAGCACGCGCGACAAGATGGGAGTCGTGGCGAACGCGACTGTTCTGCGGGTCTTCCCCCATCACATTAGCCAACACCGCGCGTCGCCCGAGCTGGTCGATTGCCTCGCGATCGACGAATACCGGATGCGATCCTTCCTCAGCATAGCGAATCAGGCTTTGCGCCGATGGAGTGCGCCGCTGCACCAACACAGCATCGAAGATCTGCTCGCCGCCACAGGCAGCATCGATTGCCCGAATGTGATCGGCAACGCTGTATCCGTCGGTTTCGCCGGGCTCGGTCATGATATTGCATACGTAGATGCGCGGAACGACCGCTCCAGCGATCGCTTGGCGGATCTCGGGAACCAGCAGGTTTGGAATCACGCTGGTGAAGAGACTGCCGGGTCCCATGACGATTAAGTCGGCGTCGGCGATCGCCTGCAGGGCAGCTGGCAAGGCCGGTGGGGCGGCCGGCAAGCACCCGATGTGCTGAATTTTTCCTCGTGCTTTGGCAATTTGCGATTCGCCCTCGATCCGGCGGCCGTCGGCGAGTTCCACCCACAGACAGACGTCGCTGAGGGTCGCGGGCAAAACGCGACCGCGCACGGCCAGAACCTTTGAGCTAGCTGCGATCGCTCGCTCGAGGTCCCCGGTGATATCGTTCATCGCCGTTAGGAACAGGTTGCCAAAGCTGTGACCGCTAAGCCCGTCCCCAACGCTGAAGCGATATTGAAACAGTGCGGTTAGCAGCTTCTCTTCGTCGGCAAGGGCGGCAAGGCAGTTGCGGATGTCTCCGGGCGGCAGGACGCCGTGTTCGCGGCGCAACCGGCCGGAGGACCCGCCGTCATCCGCTACCGTCACGATTGCGGTGATGTTGGAGCTGTATGCCTTGAGGCCGCGCAACAACGTTGAAAGTCCGGTCCCACCGCCCACGGCAACGATTTTGGGACCGCGATTGAGGCGGCGTCGCGCGGCGATCGCCTCGACGAGCTCTTCGTCGCCATTGGGACTGAGGGCTTCGGCGACCGACCCCAGGGTCCGTGACTGACCCCATAGAATCAAGAACAAGCCGACAGCGATCGCGAGGGGACCGGAAATGTAACTCGGCACGACCGTGGCGATCGTTTCGAGGGTAGTGGAGGTGAGCTCGATCAGGCGATAAACCGGCGTCAGGTTCGCCCAAATGGCAATACCGACCAAGACCACGATCAACCCCGTACTGCTAACCAGCAGCCAGCGCTTGACCACCAAGCCTGGTGCCAGCCACTTGAACCAACGCGGCACGCGCTTGCGCGCACCCGGAGATCTCCCCGGTGCGGAACTAGAACGGTGCCGATCGAGACCGTTGGACATAGGGAGCGAGCCGCGCCGGACAGTCGGCGAGGGGGCTGGCGGATCCGCCAAGTGCGATAGTTCGTCCCTGCTATTGTATGGGCTATGGAAACGCGTATTCTAGGACTTGACCCCGGTCTTGCAACGTTGGGCTACGGCCTCGTTGTTGCCACTGCCCCCACGAAACTTCCCCAAGCAGTAGGGTGCACGCTCGCGACCACGCCCGTACGATCCGCACGTCCCTTGGAATTCGGGACGATCGAGACATCTGCCCGCACCCCGATCGGCGATCGCCTCTGCACGATCTACGCGGACTTGCAAGCACTGGTGGCGGACCTGCAACCAGATTTGGTAGCCGTCGAAAAGCTCTTTTTCTACCGTATGGGCAACACGATTTCGGTGGCGCAAGCCCGCGGCGTAGCATTGCTCGTGCTGGCGCAAGCCGCACTACCATACGTTGAATTCACACCGCCGCAGATTAAGCAAGCGCTAACCGGTCACGGTGGCGCTAATAAGCAGGAGGTCCAAGCAGCCGTGGCGCGAGAACTCAAGCTCGATCGCGTGCCGCGCCCAGACGATGCGGCTGATGCACTGGCGGTAGCACTAGCAGCTTGGTTACACGCAATCTGAGGCCGGCGATCGCGGGCTGGCTGAGATGCATGCGCAAAACAGGGCAATGTCAACTTAACGGCACATTTCAGAAAATCGACTATTTTGATGGATGCCTCGAACCGTTGGTTACACAGCCTCGTTCATCCCTAGTAGATCTCGCCTACTGATACTTCGTAGGCTTATCCCCGCAATAGTCTTCACCCAAGATAAAATCATCAGCGTCACAGGGGTTCGTGAGGTCGCGAGCCGATGGAGCAGTAATTGTCAAATTGGGTTATCGAGACTCTCTTTGGGTCTCTGGCTTGAGCCGGTCCCTAGCGCTGCGCGTGTTCCTCCAGGAGGCCGCGCGCGCGCGGTTTGTACAGCAGATGGAACAGTGCCTCAATGTAGCGGAGTTTATCCTCGCGGTTCTCCTCGGACGTAAAGCGCCAGAAGCCGTAGATGCGCGCTAGCGATAGCAGCTTCGACGTATGAATCGACCACGTGTACGTGCTATAAACTCGGTCGATCGCCGCATTGGAGATTTCGTGCCAGCGCTGCGGGTCGCGATCGCAGCTCTCAACAAACGTCAGTAATTTGCTTGCTGTTTCGTCGAGATTGGTCGGGTTGATGTAGAAGCCGTTCGTGCCATCCTGAATGATTTCCAGCGGCCCGCCGAATTGCGTACCGAAGGTCGGCAACCCTGAAATCATCGCTTCGAGAATCGTCAGACCGAATGCTTCGAACAACGCCGGCTGCACGAAGATCCCTTGGAGATCGGCAATGACGCGATAGGCTTCTCCTGAGTCGCTTTTCGCCAAGCGCACGCCCAACCAACGAATTTTGCCGTGCAAGCCGAACTGCTCGATGAGACGATACATTTTCTCGATTTCGTCGCGCTCTTCGTTGTCGGTCGTTTCTTCCGTGCGCAACTTCCCGGCGATGAGGATGAGATTGCAGCGCTCCTGCAGCTCGGGCGATCGCCCGAAGCATTCCACTAAACCCGTCAGGTTTTTAATGCGGTCCAAACGCGCCATCGAAAACAACGGCCGCTTGTCAAGATCGTCAAGCTGTCCGTAGGCCTGTGCCGGATCGTCGAGGTGGAACAGCAACTCGCGGACGCGATCGCTACTAACCGGAACGCGCTCGGCTCTGCGGGTGTAAGGGAAATAAACGGCTTCATTGACGCCGGGTGGTACGACATTGAATTTCGGCGAGAAGAGCTCGATGCCGTTGACGACATGATACAAACTCGGCATCGTGAAGTTGTCGTAAGACTCGTACTGCCCGACACTATCGGGACGGCCGACAATCTCTTGATAGGTGCTGCTGATGATGCAATCGGCAGCATTCATCGCGATTAAGTCCGCTGTAAATTGCAGCGAGAAGTGATAAGTCGGCTCCAGATCTTGCCAATATAGATTGCTAAACAGGTACTTTGACTTTTCCAGAGCGTGTGCGACGTTAAACTGGGTAACTTGCAGGCGGCGGGCAAGTAAAAACGCCACGAGATTGCCATCAGAGTAGTTGCCGACAATCAAGCTCGGTTTGCCTTGCAGCTCGGCATACAATTCCTTTTCAGCATCGATCGCAAACGTTTCCAAATACGGCCAGATTTCAAAACGGGAAATCCAATCGCGCGTCAGTTTTGGGTTGTACTCCCGGAAGGGAACGCGCAGGACCCAGGCGTTGTCGGTGCCGTAAATCTTTTCGAGACGCTCGTTGCAGCGCGTCCCATCGCTGTTAGGAATCAGGCGCGAGAGAACGATGACTTTGGGACTGATGCCGAGCCCGTCCAGTCCGGCCAGGCGCAGGTCTTCTTGCAGCTGTTCTTCAAGACTGCGAGCTTGATCGAGGACGTACACGACTTGTCCGCCGGTATCGGGACGGCCGAGCACCCCTTCTTGACCGAACCAACCGTGAATGGACACGAGCACGATTGTGAAGATCGTGGGGATACGCGATAGCAACGCTTCGAGGACGGTCGGGTCGGGTGAATCGATCAGCGCGTCGAGCATGTCCAGACTCTCACGCACGCGATCGGACGTATCTCCCCACCCCGGCTCGAATCCAAGATCTTGAAAGTCATAGCGAAACTCCTCGTAAGGACGCTCCCCAGGGAGCTTACTAACAAAGTCAATCGCGCGCTTGGTTTGCTCGGAAAGTTGCTGCCGGTTCTGAATGCGTCCGTTGACGAGCAGTTTCATTCCTTGGAAATGGTGTAAGCTCAGAAAGTTAAACAGAGCAGCTTGCCATTCATGCGGATCCTGAAATAGTTTGCTCGACAAATAGCGATTAAGCAGATCGACTCCTTTTCCGATATTTTTCGGGTCGTGCACGACAGGCGAATAATCGTAAAACGGGCCGAAATCGATTGCGAATGAACTCCCTTCTTCGGGGTGAAATTGGTTGACAAAGCGATCGCGAACGTCAAGCAGCTGCTGGATTGTTAGAGGTTCCACGCTATAGTCTTCTGCGATTCGATAGCTTTCCTGGGTAGCAATAACTGGACGAATAATTAGGTAGAAACTCTCAGGCTCTAGAATAATCTCCTGGGTGAAGTAGATTAGCTTGCCTAAAAAGGATTTGGTTCCGTAGTCGGGAGATCGACCGCTCTCTTGGCAAAAACGCTCGAAAGCGTTAATAATGTCATTCCGCAACAAGTAACGCTCGCGGTCGCTGCCGCGCAATCCGTCAACAAATTCGCGCAAGTCGACGCGCTCTGAAGAATCCAGTACAGAAGCAATCAGCTCGGACATCAAACCTTCTCTCTATTCGCAGGACGTATTCGGTCGGGTATATAAGACGATCGCGCAATGGGTGGGTAGCATTGGCTGGCAATCGTGCCAGTATTAGCACCCTCAGCCTACCGATAACCGTGGCGACCGCCCAGTCGATTGTCTGGCGGCAGCCGCCTCCCAGATTCAGTCGCGGAGCAACGAACTCACGAGGTCGCTGTCGCGAATACCGTCAAAACTTGGGTCGGTGCGTGCGAGCGCGCGGTTGGTGCTGTCGAGGTGAATGGCTTGCCGCAAACTGTTTGCGGATTGTTCGATCTCTTGGCAGAGTGCCTTACAACTGGCGTGGTTATACCAGGCACAATCGTCCTCGGGACGGATAGCGACAGCATTGCGGTAACCGCTGGCGGCTTCGCGATCGCGACCGAGGTAGCGCAACACCTCCGCGCGTTTGTAATGCGCCCAAAAGTCGTCGGGGTCGATATCCAGCGCACAATTGTAACTTTCGAGGGCGGCAACTTGCATACCCGAGTGTCTCAAGGCGTCGCCACGTCGAAACCACGCCCAAAAATCATCGGGTCGCACCAACGAAGCTCGATCGTAGTAGGCGATCGCGTCCGCAAAATCGCACAGATGGCGTAAGGCGTCTCCGCGCCGGAAAAGCGCCCAGTAGTCGTCCGGACGCGCGCACAAGGCCTTGTCAAAGCAGGCGATCGCGCAAGGGAAGTCCTCGAGTTCTTCGAGATTGACATATCCTTTGCTGTACCATGCCCAATAATCTGTTGGGCGCACGGCAAGTGCGTTGTCGAAACTCGCCACCGCTTCTTCGGGTTCGCCGAGGGCGCTCATTACGCGGCCGCGGCCGTACCACGCCCAGTAATCGCGGGGGCAAAACAACAATGCCTGCTCGTAACAGGCAAACGCTTCTTCATAACGTTCGTCGGCTTCGTAACTTTTGGCTTGGCGGTAGCTGCTAGCGTAGTCGGCTCCATACAGTCGCGATCGCTTATCTTCCACGGTAGTGAGCGGCACTGGCGTTACTCCCCAATCCCGAAGCGTTCCTTCAACTAGATCATTCTAGGCGAGTTACGAGTTGCCGAGACACCAGCGTTCGCAAGAGTGTGATTTGAACTGAAGGTTAGGAAGAATACTGTTTGCTTTCTCCAGCATGTTGTTCTCCATACCCATAGGAGCACTTCCGGAGAGATATGGTAGTTCGAGCAGCGAATGAGCGCATATGTATCGCAATCCAAAAGTGGGTTTAAAAGGGGTTAGAGTGCTCCAGATTACACCAAGATCCCGAACTAACGACCGCATCATTGCAACTCACATCCTCACCTTTACCCCCTCCACTAAATATTCCAAACCTCCTGCTAAATCGTCAGCCCCAGTTCGATCGTCCGAAAACACCCTCCATAACCAAGGCTGCTTCAGCGGCACCAATCACTTCACTGCTTGCTGCTAAGCTCTGCTTCATAGCTTTAAAAATCTAGCGGCAACAGTCAATCACTCAGTGCAGCAATAGTTCGTTGCCCGACTGACACAAGTGCTTCAAGCCCAGCAAGCTCGAGGCGAAATTTCAGGGGTTTTAGGAGATGTGTCAGTCTAGAAGGTTTGTTGCCGCCGCCACTGTCTGCCCCGAACAGGTCGAACCGACCAACCAACCTCCGATTGCACCCCAGCCACCGCGGTTTTTTCAGGATTCATTTTCCGTCTTTAGCTCAACAGCAGACCAGGTGTGGCGATCGGTTCAGGACCTTGCCAACATGCTTTAAACAAGTCAGGAGAGCCACTGATCGAGCACATAAAATCTTTGCTTGGATTAGTTCCTGCGGATTCGAGCCTCCTTAATTCATGACCATTCGGGGCAATGGCGGTTCTTCATAACTTGGTTCAGGGAGCGCAAGGGGTCTTCGAGCCCTATCAGGGACTTCTCACATCAAGTTCAGGCTTACGGTGGAGTTAAAAAATCCTTTAAACCGAGGCCAAGGTGCTCGATTACACAAACAGACGTAAAAACTAGTTGTAAGCGTATTGAGGTCCTGACTTGGTCGCAACCAGGAGCTCGTGAGAGTAGCCGGACTCCGATTCATTACGCAGTCTACTGAACTAATATGCAACGAACCCGAGGCTTACATTTGAGAAATATACGGGGCGACCTGTTTGGGGGGATAACTGCTGCAATTGTCGCTCTGCCTCTAGCACTGGCCTTTGGAGTGGCGTCCGGCGCAGGGGCGATCGCGGGTCTCTACGGTGCCATTTTTACAGGATTCTTTGCCGCTCTATTTGGTGGAACCCCCTCCCAAGTATCGGGACCAACCGGCCCGATGACCGTGGTCATGGCGAGCGTGTTTACCCAGCTGATTGCTGCCAGTCCTGAGAACGGCATGGCAATGGCCTTCACCGCAGTGATGCTCAGCGGGGTGTTTCAGATTCTGTTCGGCATCCTGAAATTAGGTCAGTTCATCACCTTGATGCCCTACACCGTAATTTCGGGTTTCATGTCCGGCATTGGCGTTATCATCATCGCTTTGCAGATTGCGCCGTTGGCCGGGCATTCAGCCCAGGGCAAAGTGGTGGACGGGTTGCAGGAACTTCCTGAAGCTTTAGCAAATCCCCATCTCGTGGCCGCAGGGCTCGGCCTCTTAACCTTAGCGATCGTGTTTGGTTGGCCGCGTAAACTAGAGCGCATCATCCCGTCACCTTTGGTAGCACTAATTTTCTGTACTACCATTGCAGTTCTGGTCTTTCCTAACAGCGACTTTGACCGCATTGGCACCATTCCTCAAGGTTTACCACAGTTACAGTGGCCTCAGCTGAGTCTCGAACAAATAAAAGATGTTGTTGGTTACGGCTTAATGCTAGCCACTTTGGGTGCTATTGACTCGCTGCTAACATCTCTCGTTGCTGACAGCCTTACTCGCACTCATCATAACTCCGAAAAAGAGCTGATAGGACAAGGGATCGGCAACTTTCTATCTGGATTATTCGGGGGTCTGCCCGGTGCAGGAGCCACGATGCGCACCGTGATAAATGTGCAAGCCGGGGGGCGGACGCCCCTGTCGGGAACGATCCATGCGCTAATCCTATTGCTTATTGTATTGTTTGCAGGAGATATAACAGCTCAAATACCTCAAGCTGTACTAGCTGGAATTCTAATCAAGGTCGGAATCAAGATTATTGACTGGAGTTTCCTGTGGCGCGTGTGTCAAGTGTCTGCCCGTGCGTCGATCGTGACTTATGGGGTGCTACTACTGACAGTCTTTGTCGATTTAATTACAGCAGTGATTGTAGGAGCCTTTGTCACAAATATCCTGACGATCCAGCGACTATCAAGTCTCCAGATTGATAAGATTCGAGCAGTGACTCATCCAGATGAAGACTCAGAGGTGGAGTTAACGTCTGAAGAAAAAAAGCTAATGCGAGAAGCTCAAGGACGTATCCTACTAGTACGGATGAGCGGCCCTATTACCTACGGTGCTGCGAGAACCATTTCGTATCATATGGGCCGAGAATATAGTGTTTTAATACTCGATTTAACCGAGGTCTCGTTGATTGGAGTCTCTGCATCACTGATTATTGAAGCTAAAGTAAAGGAGGTCTGTCAACACCGATCTGGTCAGGTATTCGTTGTGGGAGCAAAGGGCCAGGTAAAGGAGCGGTTGAGACGATTTCGGGTTCAAGATATGTTGCCTGCAGCAAACTTTTTACCGACTTGCTCTGTTGCCCTAAGAATGGCTGCGACACTTCCTAAAGTCGGAGCCTCAGGGTCACCACCGGTGCTCTCATCACCAGTACGCACGGAGTACACTGAAGTAAGCTAGAAGCAAAAACCGTGGGTTTGAGTATCGAATTTCTGGAAACGAACTTCGAACACGGTCTTCCTCGAGCAGCAGAGTTTATAGCCAATTTTATGACAACCTATCCGAGAATTATCCGACAGCAAAGCTATTATTGGCCGAGACTGATATGGCAACAATAGAAGGAACTTCTAGACTCGCAAATATTGATACTTGATAATTTACGATCGCATGCGATTCTAGGCGAGGACTTCAAGGGGCTAGGGCTCGTATCGTCAATTTTAGGACTCCACCAGAACACTAGCTTTAGTGGGGACTGCTTTACCATTAATTGGGAATACTTTGCTCAAAACCTAAGAGCTGTATCTTTGGGCGACATCATGACAACCAGAAATACAACAGGCTTTGGTCGAAGCCTTCAATGCGATCTTGGCATTTCTACTGTATGGGGCAGACTTCTCCAAAGCATCCATTTGGCTGAACTTTACCCACATAGACGAAGACTCGCATTTCAACGATCTTTCAGTCCTCTTTAATTTATTAGCCTCTGGCCGAGCCTAGTTCGATTTCGTGCTGGTATGGCAGTTTAGAGGCTGTTTGAAAAGTCGAATTGCGCAAAATCAGGCACGTGCTCACGACGCGGGAACTGGACTTTCGGGACTTTTATGCAGGTAGCTCAGGGTAGCCTGATACCCGGTTGGATCCTTTTCAAACAGCCTCTGGGGACAATGTACGCAATTGGTTTACTCACTGCTGCTACTATGTTGCCCTTGATGTATTTAAGCAGGGCTATACTGGCCCATTGATGCATCAATGGGATAAAATCTAAAGGTTTGGCTTGCTGCATCAATGCAGCGGGAGACGGCAATCAGGGAGGATATGCTATGGATGGCAAGCACATGCTGATGATTCCGGGACCGACGCCGGTTCCAGAGGGTGTTTTGCTCGCGCAGGCCAAGCATCCTATTGGTCACCGCAGTTCTGAATTTGGCGAGCTCATTTCGGAGGTGAATTCCAACCTCAAGTGGTTGCACCAAACTGAAAGTGACGTGCTGACGCTGACAGCTAGCGGCACGGGTGCAATGGAAGCGGCAATTATTAACTTTCTTAGCCCTGGCGATCGCGTGTTGTGTGGGTGCAACGGCAAATTTGGCGATCGCTGGGCAGAGATGAGTGAAGCTTTCGGGCTTCAGGTAGAGCGCGTGAGTGCTGAATGGGGACAGTCCCTAGATCCAGATGCCTTTGGAGCTTTGCTTGATGCTGACACAAACCGGACAATCAAAGCTGTTATTGTCACCCACTCCGAAACTTCCACGGGTGTTCTCAACGACCTTGAGGCAATTAATCGCTACGTCAAAAATCACGGCCGATGTTTGATTATTGTTGACGCCGTTACGAGTGTGGGTGCGATCGATATTCCTATTGATGAGTGGGAACTGGATGTTGTTGCATCTGGCTCTCAGAAGGGCTACATGATTCCCCCTGGGTTGGGCTTTGTCGCCGTCGGTCCGAAGGCATGGGATGCTTATAAGACCGCGACGATTCCCAAGTTCTACTTTGACCTCGCGCCATATCGCAAGTCAGCAGCTAAAGACAGTACGCCGTTCACGCCTCCCATTAATCTGATGTACGGTCTGCAAGCAGCGTTGCAAATGATGCGTGCTGAGGGATTGAGCAACATTTTTGCACGACACGAGCGCGTCACGCGTGCAGCTCGAGAAGCTGTCAAGGCAATGGGTTTGCCGCTGTTTGCACCCGATGAGGCAGCCAGTCGTGCTGTCACTGCAGTCGAGCCAGCGACAGTTGAAGCCGAGCGCGTGCGCTCGGTGATGAAGAAACAGTTCGATATTGCCTTAGCTGGCGGTCAGAATCAACTTAAGGGGCGTATCTTCCGCATCGGTCACCTCGGCTTCGTGAGCGATCGTGACTTGCTAACGTGTATAGCTGCTCTGGAAGCCACTTTGCACGAACTCGGCCACGAGAATATGACTCCTGGAGTTGGTGTTGCGGCAGCAACGCGCGTTTTCTCTATGTCTTAAGTCTTTTAGTTGGAAGTGATGTCCCTGCTCAAATACATGAGGTGCAGTAAAATTACGGCATTTGCAGCATTTCTCAGTCTCGTGAGGTGAGATCTCACTTCTCTAAAGACTGCTATTCAGTCGAGCTAAAAACCATGTACACCTCACTAGTGCTCTGTCAAGAGAGAGTTATCGGGTAAAGGGGTCTTCAGTTTCAGGCGCGCATCGTCCACTTGGAACGACCAATTTCCCCCTCGCTGACTCTTGTTGCTCATTTCCGCGCACGCCTGCATTTCCCCTCTCTGAGGTGGCAATGCGTTCATCCTCGAGCCCGATTTCTTTCTCTTGACATCGAAACGCTGTTGTCCAACGTCCAGTAGGTGTCTGGAGATCGACAACCTTAGCGTCGTTGACAGGAAGCCGACCTGACAAAACGTAATCCGCGATTAGCTTAATGTCCGGTCAGTTTGACCATCCCGATGCCGCCGAAGTACAACCCTAGCACCGCACCTCCCAGCAATGATTGCGTTAGCGGGTCGGTAGATGGCGTAAGGACGGCACCGAGGATTGCTGCGCCGAGGATAACGTAACGCCAACTAGAAAGCATTTGCCTGGAATCGACGATACCTAGAAAGCCAAACAACAATTGAATGACCGGAATTTGAAACGCGATGCCAGAGCTGAACATCAGTAGTAGAACGAACTTAAAATACTTCTCAATCGACCACATCTGTTCGACCACGTCCTGACCGTAGCTGATAAAGAAGTTCAAAGCAGCCGGGACAAGTGCGAAATATGCAAATACTAAACCGACTAGGAAAAGTAGGGTCGAGCCAAGCACGATGGGACCGATTAGGCGCTTTTCGCGGCGGGTCAACCCCGGCAACACGAACATTAATCCTTGATAGATGATGAACGGACTGGCAACTAAAATGCCACTGTAACCCGCTACCTTGATCGAGACAAAAAAGTATTCCCCCGGTGCGAGTTGCAAGAATTTCACCCCGCGGGCTGGAATTTCCAACGCCTGAACGATCGGTCGAACGCCGATAAAGCAACCAATAGCGCCCACTGCTACGGCAATTAGCGAGTAGAAAATGCGCTGTCGCAACTCCTCGAGGTGATCGAACAGCGACATTTCTTTTTCGTTGGGAAGCTCGTCAAGGTGAGCGTCGTGGTCTTGTTGTATGGGCGTATTTAATTCAGACGTCGGCATCGCTGGCACTCGGCTGTGAGTCTCCACTCATTTTACCGACACCGGTTGGCTCGCCCTATTATCCTGTCGGACTCCGGGCAGTTGGGGCGGCCGCAAGGCATGCATCATAGTCTCTCACGCTGCCGAAAAGGTCGTTAGCGCTGTGCTAGCTGACCGCATCGTGCTAGTTCCGTCCGTCGCCATTCGCGATCGCCACGTCAGTCGGTGCGGAGGTAATGTGCTTCTCTGGTGGAACGAACGGGCGATGCAAGCGGATCAGCTGTGCTAGCGTCTGCTTGAGCTGTGCGCGATGCACGATCGCGTCGACAAAGCCATGCTTTAGCAGGTATTCCGAAGTTTGGAAGCCGTCGGGGAGCTTCTCACGCAAAGTTTGCTCGATGACTCTCCGCCCCGCAAATCCAATTGTCGCCTGCGGTTCGGCCAAAGTCACGTCACCGAGCATTGCAAAGCTAGCCGTCACGCCGCCGGTGGTCGGATGGGTCAATACGGGCACATACAGCAAGCCTGCGGAGCGATGTCGCTCCAGTGCTCCGGAGATCTTCGCCATCTGCATTAAGCTGAGCATCCCTTCCTGCATCCGCGCTCCACCTGAAGCACATACAGCGATCGCGGGTAACTGGCGAGCGGTTGCCCGTTCGATCGCTCGGCAGATTTTCTCGCCAACAACCGAGCCCATACTGCCACCCATGAACCGAAAGTCCATCACGGCCAAGACCGCTGGCAGTCCATCAATACAGCCAATACCGGTTTGTACCGCATCGGCCAGTCCGGTCTTAGCTTGGTAATCCTGCAGGCGTTCGCGGTAAGCCTTGCGATCGCGAAAATTGAGGGGGTCAGTTGGGTAGATGTTCGCGTCCAGAGGCTGCCAAGTTCCCTTATCGACGAGCTGGTGAATGCGCTCGCGACTGTCTGCAAGCATATGATGGTCGCACTCACTGCAGACCATGAGATTTGCACGTAGATCCTTCGCATAGGCCAGCACCCCACAAACAGCGCACTTGCTCCACAAGCCATCGGCAATCTCGCGCTCGGGCGACTGATGGGCTAGGGGCTCGGTTTTGCGGCGGTTGGCAAACCAATCGAATAAGGACATCGGCAATCATTAACCTGTGTTGTCGGGTTCGTCTGACTCCAGTGGGTTCTCGGGTGAACTGAGCAGAAGCATTGCCGTCCAGCGATCTTCCGACCGCACCTGCAAGGCAGCCGGGCTGCCCTGACCGAGGTATACGCTAGCGCCCATATCGATAATGCGCGCTGGAACGTCGTGGGCTGCAAGCATCTGCTGCATCAGCTCAGCTTCCCAGCGAGCGGGCGTGGTTCTCAGGACAATCCAAGACGTAGATTCGATCATATATCAATGACTGGTAGCACTCGTAGCGCGAACGCAGCGAGCGTCGTTTTACAAGCGGATGGAGTCGGCTGCAGCTCTCCCGGTTATTATCGAAAATGAAGCTTTTATAGGGTGCCTGTCGCTCTGCCCCGATCACCTGCTCTAGGTTGCTGGTAGGGTAGGGACCGATAGGGCACCTCTGACAAGAGAACGCGATTCCTCGATTCAGCCTTGTCCCATCCTTTATCCATAAGCGCGATGACCCCTGCGACGATTCATCAGCTTTGGTCGCTTGTCAGTGATAGTCAAATACAAAGCTTGTTGAGCCTCGATGACGCCACGCTCGCGCAAAGGCTCGTCGGACAGCTTGCAGCGCGACGGGCTCTGCCCGATCCTGAAGCTATCGCCGCTCGCGACTACATTCACAGTAAGCTTTCGCTCATTCGCGATTTGGCTGCAGACGGCGGCATTTAAATACCGAGAGTATCAGTAACCTGCATTTCTGAAATGATGAGCCAGTATCGATAGTCCGGGGCAGAGTTCGCAGGGTCCCCCAAATGGCAACTTATACTGGCAGCTGTGTCCTGTTACTGGCACCCGTGTATTGAGAGTACGTTACTAGATAGCAATCCGCAGTACAGGCGGGACCGTTGTTTGAGTGAGAACGATTGCCGATGTAAGGTACTAAGTAAGGCTTCCACTTTGGGACGAATGGAGTTGGAATGGATGTAAAGTCACCACTTCATGCGCTGCGTATCGAACACATCTCTTTATTTCCCTGTTGCGGTTGGCGAATGTGCCTACTCTAAAACATTTCGAGGATCGAGATCGAGTCGAGCGACCGTTAGGCGGACGCTATCGGATCTTGCGGCAACTCGGTCGAGGTGGTTTCGGGCAAACCTTTTTGGCAGAAGATCTACACCTGCCCGATCGCCCGACGTGCGTGGTCAAGCAACTCAATCCGCAAACTGAGGATGAAGAGAGTTTGGAGATCGCTCGGCGCCTATTTGAAACCGAAGCACGCGTGCTCTACCGGCTCGGAACCCACAGCAAGATCCCGAGGCTGCTCGCTCACTTTGAGGACGAGCACGAGTTTTACTTGGTTCAAGAGTTCGTTCCCGGCCATCCCCTTTCCAAAGAACTTAAAACTGGTCATCCGTGGAGCGAAGCGGCTGTTGTCTCATTCTTGCTCGCTGCTTTAGAGCCGCTGACGTTCGTCCACGAGCAGGGTGTTATTCACCGCGATCTCAAGCCGCCGAATCTCATGCGTCGCGATCGCGACGGGAGTATTGTTCTCATCGACTTCGGTGCGGTTAAGCAAGTGAGCGCTCGCTCGACCGAAACTCACATTCACACCACGGGTACCGTTGTTGTGGGGACTCCAGGCTTCATGCCCAGCGAACAGCTTGCCGGCAAACCGCGCTATAGCAGCGATGTGTTTGCAGTTGGTATTATCGCCATTCAGGCACTGACCGGCGTGCGGCCCGACGAGTTTCCCCAACACCCCGATACAGGCGAGCTGGAATGGCATTCGCACGCCCCGCAGCTTACGCCGGAACTGGGAGCGCTGCTGGATCGCATGGTGTACTATCACTTTCGCGATCGTTACAAGACAGCTCGGGAAGCACTGACTGCCGTCTGCACTTTACCGACCAACTTGCTGTCAGCCGCCGCAGCGCTCGCGCCCGTTTCTAATCGTAAAGAAGCTGGAATTCCGGAGGGCGGGGGATTGCCGAGTGCCATAGCAGACGAACCTGCTGGAGTTGTCGAACCAGGAGCGGTTATGGGAATTGCCCGTACAGTTCCCGAGGAGGCAATTGCCGAACCTCCAATAACCGTTTCGGCAGCGGATATGATGGCTTCCCCGATTCAGCCAGCTCCACGGGACATCAAACCAGTAAAGGATTCGGCGGCAGCTCCCCAACAGACCGTTGCGAGGAGTCAAACGGCAACATTAACTGCTGCTAGGAATAACTCAGCCCTATCGATTTTGAAGTCTACGCCGTTCGAGCGCCGGACGGCAATCGGTGCGGCTACAGCACTCGGACTCGTCGCGATCGCCGCAATTGGGTTGCTGTTTGGCAGTTCCGACTCGGCATCGCAATTGGCCGACTCGGATGGCACGGCACCTACTAACTCTTCTACTGCAGTCGTCGATCCAGCCACTGAAGATAAGGTTGACACCACCGAACTGGATGCGCCGCCAGCCCCCCAGAAACCTACACCAGCTGAGTTGGTGACTCGTGCCGATGAATTGCGCGCTCGCGAACAATATGCTGAGGCAATCGCTCAATACGATCGCGCGATTGCCGAGGGTGCAGATTCGGCGGATGCCCACTGGGGACGCTGCTACAGCCTCAATCAACTGCAGCGCTTCGATACCGCCTTGTCGGCTTGCAACCGCGCCCTGGCTATCGCGCCCGAAGACTACCGCGCGCTCAGCAGTAAAGGCTTCGCGTTTGAAAAACTTAAGAGAGCGCAGGACGCACTGATCGAGTACGATCGCGCTTTAGACATCGCGCCTGATTACGCGTTGGCTTGGAACAACCGCGGCACGGCTCTGCTCGCACTCGGGCGTAACAGCGAGGCACTTGACGCATTCGACAAAGCGATCGCCCTCGACTTAAAATTCGCTGAGTCCTGGAGCAATCGCGGTGTGGCGCTGTGGAACCTACGCCGTTTTCCAGAAGCACTGAAATCAGTGGAGACAGCCCTAGAACTGCAGCCCGATCATCCAGCTGCCAGCACACTGCACCAGCAGATGCAAGAGCGCTTGTAAGCACTGAAAATATTGCGAGCTCCTACAAATCACTAGAAATAAATCCCTAGATATGATTTGGCAAGCGTGGAGAGGGATCGCTGGGGAATGTTTCGACAGGTTCTCAGGTGTGAATCAGCAATAAATGTTGTCATCTCATAACATCCTGCACTCCGATCTCCAAATAACAATGGTTGTCGGGACGCATACCAACCTACTTGATGGGGTCTTCATGATTTGCACTCGGGAGCGGCAAAAGTAGCAGCCATACGGGACTGGTGCGACTCGAACGCACGACCTAACGCTTAGGAGGCGCTCGCTCTGTCCAACTGAGCTACAGCCCCAACCAGCCCGTCATGATAACAGCTGCTCTGTCGAACGTCAGCCCGTTTGCAAGTAACCTGACAGAAAGTTTTGACGAACTGAGCAAAATCAATGCGCTCCCCGTGCGGGAACAGTGCGGGCGCGCAGAACCATTTCCGTTACGCGAGCGAGACGGTCGAGGGTGTCTTTGTCGAGAGCGGCTTGGCGCTCGAAAGCGCGCTTGCGGTGCAATGCCGCGCGGGCGAGGTCCTCGCGCTTGCGGTGCAATGCCGCGCGAGCAACCCGATTCCAGCTTCGAGCTTCGGCGATCGCGTGGCGGTAGCGCGGCTGGACCTCGTTCCAAACGGCCTTCAGATCGTCGAGGGCGCGATCTACCAGTTGCTCGGTTTCTCCTGCCGGACCCGTCTCCAAAGCAACGCGCAGCGGTTCGGAGAGCGTCTCGAGTTGCGCGCGCGACAGAAATGGTAAGAAATCCTCCACCTGCTGGCTGTGGTGGACGCCGGTTTTACACCAGGTCGCAAAATGCTCGCAATTATTGAACAGGAGGTTGTAGTCGGCACGTTCGCCAAGGCGGCTGCGGGCGCGATCGATGACGGTATCTGGCAAATAGCACGTCGAGTATAGCCGCCGGCTAACCGGACGCCCGAGCGCAAACTCTGCCAGCGAGGTTTGCTCGATCGTCGCGTTGCCTTTTCGCAAATGCACCACCGTGCCGTCGCCGCAATCAATGCCGTGGTGTTCGTACAGCCCTTGAATTGCTGCCAGCGGCTGCAATGTGAAAATCTGGTCGCCACGCGCCATCGCCTGTTGCCTCCCGAGATTGCCACCACTGTTTGCCACGAGTGCTTGCTGTCAATTGCCCGCCGCTAGTTCGGGGGGGCGACGGTCGCGTTTCCCCGTGCATCTCGATTATCGGCAATTTACTGCCGACTTCGTCAGAGAGCGCCTGGCTCGTTGAAGTAATAGGCAGCTGCGCGATACAGATCCAACACCTGGCAGTCGTCGAGCGTGCAGTAGATTTTGCCCCCCTGCTTGCGGTAGCGCACCAAGCGCATCGCGCGCGGCATTAGCACTTGATGCGACACGGCCGACTCGTTCAGCGCCGCAATTGCTGCTAGATCGCACGCGCTCTCTTCGCGCTCGGCCCGCGCCGCCAGCCGCCTTAGTCGATTGGCATCGGCAAGCACCTTAAAGACCTCGGCCATCCTCTGGGCTTTTTCAAGGGGTAAGACGCGCTCGCCCCAATCCCGCAGGCTTGCTGGATCGGTTGCATGGGCAATCTCGCAAAGATCGTCTGCAACCGCAAACATGGGAAGGTCGGTGGTTGGCAGAGAAGCAGAGGGGGGATTAGGCACAATTGCTCGACGTTAGTTCGACTAGGGCGGCTACTATCTCTGCCCGCTCCAGCGGTGGAACGGTTCGGTAACCTGCACTTTTGGGAACCTAGTAATCGCCCGCAGTATAGGGGTATATGGTGTCGGCAGCGATCGCTATCTCGTCAGGCATGCACGCCATATAGCCATGCGAGCAAGCGCGTTGTCAGCCATCACAGCAGTCACGTTGGAGTAACAGATCATAGATGGCTAAGGTTGTAGGGATTGACCTCGGAACGACGAATTCCTGCGTGGCGGTGATGGAAGGGGGCAAGCCGACTGTCATCGCCAACGCGGAGGGCTTTCGAACCACACCGTCGGTGGTGGCATATGCCAAGAACGGCGATCGCTTGGTCGGGCAGATTGCCAAGCGCCAGGCCGTGATGAACCCCGGCAACACCTTTTATTCGGTCAAGCGCTTCATCGGTCGTAAACACGAAGAAGTCAGCAACGAATCTACTGAAGTTGCTTACAATGTTTTGCGCGATGGCAGCGGCAACGTCAAAATTGACTGCCCGGCTGCAAGCAAGCAGTTTGCTCCAGAAGAGATTTCCGCGCAGGTCCTGCGCAAGCTAGTTGAGGATGCCAGCAAATACCTCGGCGAACAGGTTACGCAAGCCGTGATCACGGTTCCGGCATATTTCAACGACTCCCAGCGTCAAGCTACAAAGGACGCCGGCAAGATCGCGGGCATTGAGGTATTGCGGATCATTAACGAGCCGACGGCGGCTTCTCTGGCCTACGGGATGGAGAAAAAGAGCAACGAGACCATTCTGGTCTTCGACCTCGGCGGCGGCACCTTTGACGTCTCGATCCTGGAAGTTGGCGATGGTGTCTTTGAAGTACTGGCAACATCCGGCGACACGCACCTCGGCGGCGACGATTTCGACAAGAAAATCGTGGATTACCTGGCTGGTGAGTTCAAGCAAGCAGAGGGCATTGACCTGCGCCAGGATAAGCAAGCCCTGCAGCGATTGACCGAGGCGGCGGAGAAAGCCAAAATCGAGCTTTCCAGCGTTACGCAAGCTGACGTCAACCTGCCATTCATCACGGCTACTCAGGACGGGCCGAAGCACCTCGATACAACTCTGACACGGGCGAAGTTTGAGGACCTGTGCTCGGATTTGATCGACCGCTGCCGCATCCCAGTAGAGTCCTCTCTCCGCGATGCCAAGCTCGGTAAAGGCGACATTGACGAGATCGTCCTCGTTGGTGGCTCTACACGCATTCCGGCTATTAAGGACTTGGTCAAGCGCGTCTTGGACAAGGATCCGCATCAGGGTGTCAACCCCGATGAGGTTGTGGCGGTTGGCGCCGCCGTTCAAGCTGGGGTTCTCGGCGGCGAGGTTAAGGATATCCTGTTGCTGGACGTGACGCCACTTTCTTTAGGCGTCGAAACCCTCGGCGGTGTGATGACGACCATGATTCCGCGTAATACGACCATTCCTACTAAGAAGGCAGAAACCTTCTCGACGGCGGTGGACGGTCAGACCAACGTGGAGATTCACGTCCTGCAGGGCGAGCGCGAGTTCGCCAAAGACAACAAAGACCTCGGCATCTTCAGACTCGACGGTATCCCGCCCGCGCCGCGCGGCGTTCCGCAAATCGAAGTCACCTTTGATATTGACGCTAACGGTATCCTTAACGTCACGGCTAAGGATAAAGGAACCGGCAAGGAGCAGTCGATCAGCATTACGGGTGCTTCGACGCTATCCGACGACGAAGTCAATCGCATGGTCGACGAAGCAGAAAAGAACGCATCTGAAGATAAGGAGCGCCGCGAGCGCATCGAGCGCAAGAACCAAGCAGACTCGCTGGTCTACCAAGCAGACAAGCAGCTGCAGGAACTCGGCGACAAAGTTCCGGCTGACGACAAGTCCAAAGCTGAAGGGTTGATTGCCGACCTGCGCGATGCGGTTGCCAAGGAAGACGACGATCGCATCCAAACTCTGATGCCCGAGCTGCAGCAGACGCTTTACAGCATCGGCACGAACGTCTACCAGCAAGGAGCGCCAGCAGGTGCTCCGGATGGCTCAGCACCGGACAGCGGACCGACCGACGCCGGATCTTCTGCTTCGTCTGATGGCGATGATGTCATCGACGCCGAATTCTCCGAGACCAAGTAAACTCGTCAAGTTCGCGATTGCCGCGATGCGCGTTCTGAAACTAATCCGGCAAGCTTGACAATCCGATTGACACCAAAAGGGGGCGCGAATGTCGCGCCCCCTTTTGTATACGTAAAGCTTTCCCGTACGGACAAGATCGCCTACAAAGTTTTGTCCCGTTCTAGAACATCGTCAGAATATACAGCAACACAAACAGCACGATCCAGATGACGTCTACGAAGTGCCAGTAGATTTCAGCCATTTCGATGCCGACGTGCTTGGTGGCGTTGTAATGTCCTTCGCGACGCGATCGCCAGAGTACGCCGAGAATTAACAAAACACCGACGAACACGTGGAGCCCGTGGAATCCGGTCATCACGTAAAAGCAGTTAGAAAACACATTTGTGCTCAATCCGTACCCGAGCGTCAAGTACTCGTAAGCCTGACCGGCTAGGAAAATAATGCCCATCAATGCAGTTGCGGCATACCACAAGCGCATCTTACCGACGTTGTTTTCTTTGATGGCCGTGTCACCCTCGTGGATTACAAAGCTACTCGACACCAGAATGACGGTGTTGATTGCCGGCAATAACAGCTCCACTTCCGTGCCTTCTGGCGGCCACTCTGCAGCCATACCGCGATAGACCAAATACGTTACGAATAGTCCGCCGAACATCAACGATTCCGATGCCAGGAAAACCAACAGCCCCAGCACTCGCAGATCGGGATGTTCTTCGTGATGACCGTCTGCGCTGTGGGCGATCGCGCCCGGTGCAACCGGCTCGTTTATTGCTCCTTGCATAGGTCAAACCTCGTTCGACAACAGTTTCTAGGACGTCAATTTCGCTTTTCTGTTAGCTCGGTAGACCAGTCGCATCCCGTCAATAATCCCCGAGAACTGAATTACCAGGCAACCAAGCGGCGATCGCTTCAGTAGCCGCCGCTCGGTTTGCTCGGTCTAGGTTGCCGACTGTTCGGGTTCGGGGGCGACGGCGGGTGTCTCCGTCAGCGCGCCCTGGAATAAGCCCATCCCGTAGTCGTAGGGTCCATGGGTTACCACTGGCAGCACTGCCCAGTTTTCGATAGCTGGTGGCGATGCTGTCGTCCATTCCAGCGTCAGCGCTTGCCAAGGATTGTCGCCCGCCTTCTCACCGGCTATCCAGCTCCACACGCAATTAATGAAGAAGGGAATTACCGAAATGCCCAACAGCATCGCCCCATAGGTCGATAGGTGATTGAGCGCTTCAAACTGCGGGTCGTACATTGCTACGCGCCGGGGCATACCCTGGAGACCCATTTCGTGCATCGGAAGGAACGTTAGGTTCGTACCGACGAACGTCAATGCAAAATGCAGGTAGCCCAGCTTCTCGTTGAGCATCCGCCCGGTCATCTTTGGAAACCAGTGGTATATGCCTGAATAGATGCCGAAGACCGAGCCGCCGAAGAGAACGTAGTGGAAGTGCGCCACCACGTAGTAGGTATCGTGAACGTGGATATCGACCGGTGCCGTGCCCAAGGTCACGCCACTGAGACCGCCGAGAACGAACATGGCCAGCAGTCCGATCGCAAACAGCATGGCTGAGGTATAGCGGATTTTGCCTCCCCACAGAGTCGCCACCCAGCTGAAAATTTTCACGCCGGTCGGGACGGCTACGATGAGCGTCGAAATCGTGAAGAAAATCCGCATCCATGGCGGCGTGCCGCTAGTGAACATGTGGTGGACCCACACAAACAAGCCCACCAAGCAAATCATCAAGCTGGAGTAAGCGATCGCCTTATACCCGAAGATCGGCTTGCGGGCGTGAACTGGGATGACCTCGGACATGATGCCGAAGATCGGCAGAATCATCAGGTAAACAGCCGGGTGGGAATAGAACCAGAAGAGGTGCTGGTACATCACCACATCGCCGCCCGCAGCCGGATTGAAGAACGACGTCCCAAAGTTGATATCAAACAGCAGCAAGATCAAGCCAGCTGCCAGCACGGGTGTCGAAAACAGCGCGAGAATCGAGGTTGCTACGATCGCCCAGCAAAACAGCGGCAGCTCGTCCCATTTCAGGCTCGGTACGCGCATTTTGTAAATCGTGACCAGGAAGTTCACCGATCCCAAAATCGACGAGGTGCCTGCCAGCACGATGCTGAGAATCCACATCGATTGCGCGGTGTTTGCCGTCACCAAACTCAGTGGCGGATAGGACGTCCAGCCGGACTGCGCGCCGCCAAAAAAGAAGCTTCCTAAAAGCAGCGCACCCGAAGGTGGCACCAGCCAGAAGGCGATCGCGTTCAAGTTGGGAAAGGCCATGTCGCGCGCGCCGATTTGCAGCGGCACCAGGTAATTGCCGAATCCACCGATCGCGGCCGGAACGATCCACATGAAAATCATGATCGTTCCGTGGTTGGTCAAAAACGCGTTGTAAAGCTCCGGAGACAAGAAGTCGGAGTCGGCAGTAAACAGCTCGGCGCGCATCGCCATCGCCATCAAACCGCCGATCAGGTAAAAGGCAAACGAGGTGACCAAGTACTGAATGCCGATCACCTTGTGATCGATATTGAAGGTGAAATAGTGCCACCACTTCCAGACTGTATGTGGATGTGCCGATGCCTGAGGCGCGCTCTCCTGAGCGGGAAGCGAATCAAATGCTTGCGATTGTGCCATGATTGCAGTTTTTATCGGAGTCTTCGGGATTTTAGAGAGAGTCAGAAAAAGGAAACGAGGCATCGCGGTAGAGATCTCCTGTTTCCCTTCAGCAGGCGCGATCGCCCCATCCAATCAATTACGTCAGTGGGCGGCTTGGTGGTGTCCGACCAGTTGAGACAAAATGCCGTCGTCCATGCCTTGATCGCTAGCGTATGGGGCGAGGTAATCTGCAGCGCTCAGCGCGTTCGCGTCTACTGCGACTGCCGCCGGCTTTAGGTTGCTGGCGATGCGATTGTCTGCCAGCCATGTGGCATAGTCCTCTTCACTGTCGACCACGAGTTCGCTGCGCATTGCCCCGTGGTAGCTACCGCATAGTTCCGCGCAGACAATCGGATAGCGTCCGGTCTTAGTTGCTACAAACTGTAGCTGCGTGTCCTTACCGGGAATGGCATCTTGCTTGAGGCGGAACTGCGGTACCCAAAACGAATGGATGACGTCTTGCGCGTTCAAGTTCAGCTTGACGCGTTGGCCGATCGGGACGTGCAGTTCGCCAGTCATAATGCCATCGCTGGGGTACTCGAACAGCCACGCAAATTGCATTCCCGTCACGTTAACCACCACGTCTGGCACGCCCTGTTCGGAGGCCGACCCAAAACCGTACTCGATCTCGCGGCGGGCATCAGCTAGCTCGCGACCCACAAATCCCAAACCGGCCCCGACATCCTGGGCTGTTGCCATCGCGTTATCGCTAGGGACTTGCGCTACCTCCACGACCTGCTCGCCCGCTTCAAACGCCGGAGCGAAGCCGCCCATGTCACGGTAGACTTCTACGCTGTAGATGCCCAAGCCGATGACAATTACTGCCGGAATTGCCGTCCAGAAAGCTTCGAGAGGGAGGTTGCCTTTGATCGGCTCTGCATCGCTGTCATCATTGCGCCGCTTGCGGAATTTAAACATGGCAAAGACAATCGCGCCTTCCACGACGATGAAAAGCGCCGTCGCGATCGTAATCAGCACGTCGAAGAAGCGATCGACCAGCGGTGCCTGTTCCGATGCCTGCTCCGGCAACAAACCGTGGTTCTGGCCATACCAGAGGCTGATCAAGGTTACCGCTACCCCGGCTGTCAAGGTCCAAAGAGCAACGGGAACGGTTTCATTTTTTTGGTCCATGTCAGGAGCGTCTCTTGCAATGGCTGCGGCTGATCCTTCCGACTCTGCTGTCGGAACACCTTTACATTGTGTGAGCGCCTGCTAGAAGCGGCCGCTTTCTTAAAGACTTTTTAACCCCCTTTGTCAAGATGCTCTGGCCCGATCGCGATCGCCATCGGACAACAAAAAAAGAGACGGCATAAAAGCCGCCTCCGCATGAGTTATTGAACTCAAATCTTAGGCTTGGGTAGCCAGACGCTCTTTCACCGGAATATCAGCATATTCGGAGAGAATTTGGCGAAATTCGTCGCCGTCAATGGTTTCCTTCTCGATCAAAAGATCCACCAGGCGATCGACTGCCTCGCGATTGTCGCGAATGAACTGGCGGGCGTGTTGGTGACACGACTCAGCAATTTCGCGCACCTGTTTGTCAATGCGTGCGGCGATCTCCTCAGAGTATTCGGCACGGTTCATCAAGCCACTCCCGAGGAATACTTCGCCACCCTGACCCTCAAGCGACAGCGGTCCCAAAGCCGACATTCCGAAACGCGTCACCATCTGTCGAGCCATGCCCGTGAGCTGCTGCAAGTCGCCGCCAGCACCAGAGGTAACCTCTGCGTCGCCGAAGACTTCTTCCTCGGCCGCGCGCCCACCCAGCGCAGCGGTGATGCGTGCTTTGAGCTGCGCTCGCGAAACGAGCATTTGATCTTCCCCGGGAGTAAACCATGTCAGACCGCGCGCCTGACCGCGAGGAATCAGTGTCACCTTCTGCACGGGGTCGTGATGCTCCAGCAGCGTACCGATCAGGGCGTGCCCGACCTCATGGTAGGCAATCAGTCGCTTGCTCTTGCTGTCTACTAATGGGGTGCCTTCCATTCCCGCCACAACGCGGTCGACTGCGTCATCGATTTCGCGTAAGGTAATAGCTGGTTTGCGACGGCGGGCCGTCAAGATCGCGGCCTCATTGAGAAGATTGGAAAGGTCTGCACCCGTAAAACCGGGCGTGCGACGAGCGATACTCTCGATCGACACGTCTTCTGCCAGCTTTTTGTTGCGAGCGTGCACGTCGAGAATATCCAATCGACCTTTGTAATCGGGCGGATCTACTGAAACTTGACGATCGAAGCGACCCGGACGCAGTAACGCCGAATCCAATACGTCGGCGCGATTCGTTGCTGCGATGACGATGATACCTGTATTGCCCTCAAAACCGTCCATCTCAGTCAAGAGCTGATTGAGGGTTTGCTCGCGCTCGTCATTCCCACCGCCAATGCCAGCACCGCGCTGGCGTCCGACTGCATCGATCTCGTCAATAAAGATCAAGCAGGGTGCGTTCTCCTTGGCTTTCTTGAACAGATCGCGGACGCGCGAGGCACCCACGCCAACGAACATCTCTACGAACTCCGAACCAGAAATACTGAAGAACGGTACGCCAGCCTCACCCGCGATCGCTTTAGCTAAAAGGGTTTTGCCCGTTCCGGGGGGGCCTACAAGCAACACGCCTTTGGGAATACGCGCGCCCACCGCGGTAAAGCGTTCCGGTTGCTTGAGGAACGTCACTACCTCTTGCAGCTCCAGCTTGGCCTCTTCAATACCAGCAACGTCGTCGAACGTGACACCAGTTTTGGCTTCCATCAAGAAGCGTGCCTTCGACTTGCCGAAATTCATTGCCTGACCTGGACCGCCTGGGGCATTATTCGAGCGGCGGAACAGAAAGAAGAGCGCTGCAATTAACAGTACTGGGAAGATCAAGTTCCCTAAAAGACCCCAAAGAGCTCCGTTATTACCAGCGGGATGCGCTTCGATAGCGATGTCGGCATCGCGCATCTTTGCAATCAGCTCGGGCGCTCGCTGCGGCAAGTCCACACGTAGGCGCTGCAAACGGCCGTCGAGTTGCGGATCCGTCGCTTCGACAATCGCGGTACGACCGCCTTCATAAAGATCGACCTGGCGGACGCGACCGGCGTCGATGTATTCCAGGAACCGACCGTAACTCATCCGCGTGCTTGCCGAGTTGCCACCCGGACCGCTACTGGCCGTCGCGAATGCGCCCTGCCAGATGAAAAAACCAACGACCAGGAGGGGCAGCGTCCAAAGCAGAACGACTTTCCAGGAAAGTTTCATCAGCTAATGTTCTCTCGTTACAGGCAGTACAAAAACTAGAATGCATTGCGCTTGCGCCGCGCGATGGCGGTTCGCGCTTTAAGCGTTTTGGTCGTAATGTTTCAACTTTGTGCTTCCTATGGGGCGTTGCTCGCAGCCCGCACTTGCTGGGATAGCAGGAGTGTATGTCTAGCTTTCTTAACCGAATTTAACTTAGTGCACCGTTGAGGAGCAACGTGTCCTTAGGAGGAAATCCTCCCGCGCGCCGGATCGGTTCGCGATTGGATCTCCAACCTCCACCTCAGGAACAATGTGAAAAAACGAACCAGCTCGACGCCAGTAGGCGATGAGCTGGTTCGCGGGCGCGTGGCAGGGCTTGCTTGTCCGAAGTATTCCGAAATGAAAGATTCCGAAATCTAGTATGTCTCCACGTGCCAGCGATCTTGGGACTTCAATTGCTTGCGGAATGCAGACCATTCAACGCCGTGCTTCTGGGCTTCACCAGCAAACGCTTCATCGATGCCGTCTTCCATGCCCTTGAGCCCGCAGATGTAGGTGTGGGTCTTCTCGTCTTGCAGGAGATTCCACATTTCCTCAACGTGCTCCGCCACCCGATTCTGGATATACATCTTCTGACCGTCGGCAGTCTGCTGCTCGCGGCTGATGGCATAGGTCAGGCGGAAGTGGTCCGGGTACTCGGACTGCATGGCCTCGAGCTTGTCCTGGTACAAGATATTCGGCGTTTTGGGAATACCGAACACCAACCATGCAAAGCCGTTGAACTTGTAATCGTCGTGTTGCTCGACGAACATGCGGCGCAAGTAAGCGCGGAACGGTGCGATGCCCGTGCCTGTAGCCATCATGATAATTTTGGCCTCCGGGTCTTCCGGCAGCAGCATTTCCTTGCCAACCGGGCCGGTGATCTGCACGTCATCGCCATCGTTTAGCTCGCATAGGAAGCGGGAGCAGACACCGTAGACCGTTTCACCAGTTTCGGGGTGCTGGTAAACCAGTTCGCGCACGCACAAAGACACGGTTTGGTCGTCGAGGCGATCGCCGTGACGGGTAGAAGCAATCGAGTAAAGACGCAGTTTGTGGGACTTGCCTTTGTCGTCGCTGCCAGGCGGAATGATGCCGATACTTTGGCCTTCCAAATAGCGCAAATCACTGCCGGACACGTCGAACGTCAGGTGTCGCACGCGACCGATGCCGCCTTCGCCGACCAGTTCGCGGTTTTCGACGCACTTGCCAATCAGCGGCGTCTTTGGGCGATAGATATTAACCGGAATATCGGTTTTGGCTTTGGCTTGAGTCATGGGCTTGCTTGGCTTGCTGTCCTTTGATGACGGGGCTGGTGCACCCGCAACCGTACTTGCCTCAACTCGTTCCCGGTCGAACCGCTCGATGCTGACGATTTTGCCGCCCAGGCGAGCAATTCGCTGCATTTCTTCGTTCATCCGACCGTACGGCACTGTAAGGCGAACGGTCCCGCTCCGGCGAATCGGCACAGCCGACTGCTGGTTATTCGGGGTTTGCCGTAAGCCGACGACCTCAAACACGAAGAGGCGATCGCCAAAAGCCGTCTTACTATTGACAGCAGAGGCGGAGCTAAAACCGTAGGTCATTCGAAGTCTCCCAAAATTTAACCTAATGCCAAGCGACAAGCATCTGCCGCCTGTGGGAGTCGCAAAGCCGCCCCGCGGGGGTCTTGGCGACTCGATGTGTTTAGCTTTCTAGCCTACCATCGCAGCCACCATCAGCCCGGGTGCGGTCTGAGTTCGAGCGCTCGCTCGGGAACGTTTATTGAACCTACTCCGCCTGCGGACGAGCAGCTGTCAAGTCTGAAGCAATTTAAGAGCAATTTAAGGATTCGGACCGCTTGCACGAGTCTGAGGCTGCGGAATCGCAGCGCTTCATCAGCAGTCGTCCCCTGCGGAACGATTAATAACTCTATGTGCGGGATACGCCCTAAAACCACACAGTTGAAAGTTGGCAGCCAGACTTTGGCATGAGTTTCGCGTTTGTTACCATCGCCAGCATACCTGCTTGCGTTTAGGATGGGGTCAAACTAACCCTACTGACTGACACGATGCTTGCCGCCCTCGACTTGGACTTTCTGCGCATCAGGGCGATCGCGCTGAATGGCTTCCGCGAAGCTATTCGCGATCGCGTGTTGTACTTTATCGCCTTCTACGCGCTGCTCCTAGCGCTGGCGACGGCAACACTCAGATACCTATCTGGCGGCGCGCATGAGAAGATTTTGCTCGACTTTGGAGTGGGGGCAATGGCGCTGCTGAGCGCGGCGATTGCGATTTACGTCGGGACGGGGTTGATCAATAAAGAAATCGAGCGGCAAACGGTGCTGATGTTGTTGCCGAAGCCGCTGTCGCGAGCCGAGTTCGCGATTGGGAAACATGTGGGATTGACAGCGGTGCTGGCCGTGGCTGTGGCGGCAATGACGGTGCTTTATTTCGCGTTTCTGGGACTATCGGGTACGTCGTTTCCGCTCGGACCGCTGCTCCTGTCGTCATTATTTTTATTGCTCGAGCTGGCAATTGTCGTGGCGATCGCGCTAGTCTTTGGTGCGTTTACGACTTCGCTGATTGCGATGTTGCTGTCGTTTGGCGTTTACGTCATGGGACACTTCAGCAGCGACATCGTTGAGTTCGGGAAAATTGCAAACACGCGCGAGGCGATTTTCTTTACGCGCTTGCTATATCTGATTTTGCCCGATCTAGAGCGCTTCAATCTTCGCAACGACGCCGTTTATGGCATTTTGCCACCCGTGCCGGAATTATGCCAAAGCGTGCTATACGGTGGTTTTTATATTGTCATCGTGTTGGCGATCGCAACGTTCGCGTTCTCGCGCCGCCAGTTCTGAAGGTTCCGATGTTTGGTAGCGAACCTAAGAGGGGTTGGATCGGTCATGAAAGAGACACTGATTGATCTGTCTGCCATCAATTCCCCCTTCTGCAACTATCTAAAATCTCAAAACCCGGACGCAACTAACCTCAGTATCAAGCGCTTCAAGTGCGTTTAATCCAACCACGCCTTTTTGAAACCCTCGCTCAGGATAAACCCACGCTAGGGTTTGTGGGTTCTTCGTGCTAATCCGCCAAAACTAATTGAATCAGGGGGTTGAAGAGGCGATTGACGATGATGCGCGGATTGTGCAGGTAGCTTTTGAGGCGGCGCAGCTTGCTCTGACCGCAGCTCCCGCGATAAGGGGGTTAAGCGTGATGGCGGCGGTTTCTTCTCCGGCCTGCCGCCGTGCGACGAGCATCTAGCTACCGTTGGTGGGTGGGCAAGGTGAGATCGAGCTGCCAATTGACCCAGCCAGATATGGGGGGGGTGGAGGGGATGGGATTGGTTTTCCGGCCGCGTCGTCGCGTCGGAGCAATGTCTGACCTTGACGTTGCTAGCTTCCAGTCGAGGCTTTCACGAGCCCAATGCCTTGTTAAGGCAAAGACTTGCCCTGCTCGGCAGCCTCTTTAGGGCAATTCGAGAAATGCGCTGCAGAGCAATGCTTGGCACAACAACACGGGAATTGCAGCCGCCGATACGTCACAATCCGGCAATTTGTCGGGGCGCCCTTTTGTCAGTCACCAGCAAGCACGAATCCAGCAAGCACTAATAAGGTAATCGATCTTAAAGATGCCTCCTATTACCTAAAGTCCGAAGGCATCCTTGCGTGGATCGAACGTTTCCAAGCGGCGCAACTGCTCGTACAAGTCCCGTTCTTCAGCAGTCAGCTCTTGCGGCACGGCAATCTGGATTTCCACCAGTTGATCGCCGCGATCGCCATCTTCCGAAATATACCCCTTGTTCGCTAGCTTCAAGCGCTTGCCTGAGGCCACACCAGGCGGTATCGACATCTTGACCAAACCATCGAGTGTTGGCACTTCTACAGCACCGCCCAATACTGCTTCGCTGGGGGCAATCGGCACCTGACAGAATACGTCGATGCCGTCGAGCTCGAAAAATGGGTGCGGCTGGATGTCAATGTTCAAATATAAATCGCCGCCGAACAGCCCTTGCCCGCGCAGGCGCATCTGCTGGCCGCCGGTCATGCCTGGTGGCATATCGACTTCTAGCGATCGCCCGTCTTCGAGGCGAATGCGCTCGCGACCACCGCGGTAAGCTTTCTCCAGCGGTAGCGATAGGCGGGCTTCCACATCGCGCGCGCGCTCATGAGTTGTCGGACTGCCAGGCGCCCGAACTTTATAAGCCTTTTTCGTCGTTCCCGGTCGAAACGGATCGGTCTCGTCGACGGGAACCCGCCGCTGTTCCTCAGAGCGGGTATCTGAACGCACGCGAGTGCCACGCCGTCCCAACACCTGCTCGGTAAAGCGGTTGAAGTCGCCACCGTAAGGGCTGCTGCCGTTGGTGCGACTTTTACCATTACGCTGACCGTTAGTGCTTCTGCCGTTACGCCCGGCGCGCATGGGGCGGTTTTGCTGGTGCCAGTCCCGCAGGTCGTCGTACTGCTCGCGCTTGGTCGGGTCGCCGAGTACGTCGTAGGCTTCGACGATGTCCTTAAAGCGCTCTTCCGATGCTTTATCGCCCGGATTGAGATCGGGATGGTACTGACGTGCTAGCCGCCGGTACGCTGCCTTAATGTCGTTCGGCTTCACGTCCGGGGCCAAATTGAGAATCGCGTAATAATTGCGAAAGTTCTGCATCGTGGGTCGTACGGAGGGCAATCGCGCGTCTCTCGACTGTCACCTAAAGCCTAATCAAGTTAGATGCGCGCGGTGCGAGTGGCTGACAGCGCTTGGTCGGGAGTATCGATGGCTCGAATTCTCACTAGAACCAGTCGTCATCGGCTTCATCCCAGTCATTTTCGTATTCGTCATATGGTCGATAGCGGCGAGTGACGCGGCGGCGATCGTCGCCGACGCGATCGAGCGGGCGGCGAGCGGGTGGCGGTTGATACGGTGACGATGTCGGCGGGTAGTAATAGCGGTCGTCCTCGTCGCGATCGCCGCTAAAGGTTTTGCGGATGGCGCTAAAGAGGTTGTCGTCGTCCTCGTCGTCATACTGCAACTTGACTTCGCGTCCGAGTTCGTACAACGCGTCCTGCAAATCTGCTTGAGAGCGGTCGATGCTGCGTTCGTCATCGCGCTCCAATGCCTCGCGCAGATCGGCGATCGCAGTTTCCACGCGTCGGCGGTAGTAACTCGCAAACTGGTTGCCGAAGTCAAGCGCGACTTCTTTCAAGCGGCGTTGGGCGGCATCGGCTGCTGCTTCGGAACGGTTGCGCTTTTCGATGCGCTCTTTGCGTTCGCGATCGAGGCGGCTGTTTTCAGCTGCCTCTTGCAGCATCTGTTCCACTTCTCGCTCGTCGAGCCGCGATGCCCCCTGAATGGTCAGGCTTTGCTCGCGCCCCGTGGTTTTATCGACTGCCGTCACCTGCAGGATGCCGTTGGCATCGAGGTCGAAAGACACGGCTACTTGCGGCACGCCACGGGGGGCAGGGGGAATCCCTGTGAGCTTGAAGCGCCCGAGAGACTTGTTGTGGGTCGCCATCTCGCGTTCGCCTTGCAGGACGTGAACTTCCACCATCGTTTGGTTGTTCTCGCTCGTAGAGAACACGTCCGACCGCCGGACGGGAATCGTGGTGTTGCGCGGGATCAGCTTTTTCATCACACCGCCGATGGTCTCGATGCCGAAGGAGAGGGGCGTGACATCCAATAACAAGATGTCTTTGACTTCACCGGCCAGCACGCCAGCTTGCAAGGCCGCCCCAACAGCAACGACTTCGTCAGGGTTGACGTTTTGGTTGGGCTCAAGATTGATGAGGCTACCGACTAGGTCTTGCACCATCGGCATCCGCGTCGCGCCGCCCACGAGCACCACTTCGTCAATCTCCGACGGACGCAATCCCGCGTCCACCAGCGCGCGCTTCAGCGGGCGTCGCAGCCGCGCCATAAGGTCTTCGCACAACCCCTCGAAATGCGCGCGGGTTAGGCGCTGCTCCAAGTGTTTGGGTCCGTCCTCAGTAGCAGTAATAAAGGGCAAATCGATATCCGTTGCTGAGACGGCCGAGAGCTCGATCTTGGCTTTCTCAGCCGCCTCGGTCAGTCGCTGCAGTGACTGGCGCGATCGCCGCAGGTCCACGCCCTCGGAGGCGAGGAACTCCTCAGCCAGCCAATCGACGATGCGGCGATCGAAATCGTTACCGCCGAGTTGCGTGTCGCCGCTCGTAGCGCGCACTTCAAAGACCCCGTCGCCGACTTCCATGACCGATACGTCAAAGGTACCGCCACCGAGGTCGAACACCAGAACCGTGGCATTCTCTTCTCGGTCAAGGCCATAAGCCAGCGCAGCCGCCGTGGGTTCGTTGAGAATCCGTAGCACCTCCAACCCGGCAATGCGTCCGGCATCGCGCGTGGCTTGACGCTGGGAGTCATTGAAATACGCAGGTACCGTAATCACCGCACCCGTCACGGGTTCGCCGAGGAAGCGGGTAGCGTCGTCGGCGAGCTTCTGCAAAATGCGGGCGGAGATCTCCTCGGGCGCGAAGTTTTTTTTCTGGCGCGGGCAGTGCACGCGGACGTAACCGTTCTCGTCGCGGCGAATGGTGTAGGGAACGCGCTTGGCAGTGGCATCGAGTTCGTCGTAGTTGCGGCCGATGAAACGTTTAATGCCAAAAAACGTGTTGTGCGGGTCGGAAATTGACTGGCGGCGAGCCATTTGTCCGACTAACAACTCGCCGTCCTTGTTGTAGCCCACTACGGACGGGGTGGTCCGCATTCCTTCAGCGTTGGCAATGACCGTCGCCCGCCCGCCTTCGGTGACGGCGACCACTGAGTTGGTCGTTCCCAGGTCGATGCCGACTACTCTACCCATGCGTGCCCTTGGTGCTCCCTGATGTTTCGCGCGCCCGCTCGGGCGCAAAGCCGTTTGCCGCCAGCGATCGCGCTCCTGTTTGGGGAATTGTACTGGCTACGGTCATTCTATCGAAGTCGCGATTGCCGCCCCCCACGACGACGCGCGCGAGAACGTATGATGCAACACCTGTCAACGGCTGCAAGCCGGACGTACACTGGGTAGAGTCGCGGCTCGCGCCGCAATGCCCCGACACCACACCTTGGCGGCTCCGGGAGCACCGTGCAGTTTCACATACAGCCGGACAGCGAGATTCCTGCGTCGAAGCAACTCTTCGACCAAATCCAGTTTGCGATCGCCTCGCGGCAGTTCCCACCGGGTCACCGACTGCCGAGTACGCGCCAGCTTGCAACGATCACGGGGTTGCATCGCAACACGATCAGTAAAATCTACCGCCAGCTCGAAGAAACCGGACTGGTAGCGTCTCATGCCGGCTCGGGCATTTACGTGCGCGCGCAGGGACATGAGGGTGGTGCGGAACGCCCATCGCCGGTGTTGGAGCAATTCCCTGACGCCTTCGAACTGGTCCAGACTAGTATCGACCAGATGCTTGCGCGTGGCTGTTCGCTACGGCAAGTTCGTAGGTTGTTTTTAACCGAGATCGAATGGCGTTTGCGCTGTTCTGCGCGGGTCTTGGTAACGGTGCCGCGCAGCGACCTCGGGGCAGGGGAATTGATGCTGCAAGATCTTGCGCCGTCCTTAGGCGTACCGGTAGAACTAGTGCCAATGGAAGAATTGGCAAGGGTCTTGGAAGAGACGGACTCGGCGACAGTGGTCACTAGCCGCTATTTTATCGGTCAAGCCGAAGCGATCGCCGTACCGCTTTCTGTGCGGGCCATTCCGGTGGATATCCACGATTACGCCGAGGAAATCGCGACAATTGCTCAGTTGCCGCAGCACAGTCGCCTGGGGATTGTCAGCATCAGCTCGGGATTTCTGCGTCCGGCCGAGCGCATTATTCACAGCCTGCGCGGGGATGACTTGCTTGTGATGACCGCCCAGGCCAGCGATGCTTACAAACTCAATGCCCTCGTACGGACGGCACGGACGATTGTCTGCGATCGTGCCAGCTATGCGCGGGTTCGACAGGCGATCGAGTCGGCACGCGAAGATTTAATTCGCCCGCCCGAAATTATGTGTAGCGAAAGCTATATCGGTCAAAAATCGATCGATACGCTCAAGCGAGAGTTGGGATTGGGGGAAAAGCTGAGAGAGGAATCGCAGCCAACAGATGAATCACAGCTGCACTTGGGTTAATTAGGGTTTGCTGAAAAAGTCCACAAAACGAATTTAGGAGGCAGAGAGCTTATGGAATCTGGCTTTTACTATCTAGCCCCAGCTTTTTGCCTCGGATTCTCGGCCCAATTGCAAGGGTTTTGAGGCTCTGGTGCCTATAACCTTGCACTTGTCTGGCATAGAAAACGCTGAGATCCTTTCATTACAGGGGTTCCAGCCTTTTTCAGCAAGCCCTAATTAATTGTGCTTATATCGCGCGCGATTTAGTTGAACCGGGTCGCGTGTTGAATAGGCTTGCACGAAGCCGCTGAAGGGTCGGCGAGGACATCCCAAACCCGAGCCGATCTCAGATCTGCGAATCTGCGAAATTAAATTTCTTAAGTGAATCTTCAGATAACTAGGGTTTGCCGAAAAAGTCCAGGAAACGAATTTAGGAGGCAGAGAGCTTATGGAATCAAGCTTTTACCATCTAGCTCCAGCTTTTTGCCTCGGATTCTCGGCCATATTGCAAGGGGTTTGAGGCTCTGGTGCCTATAAATTTGCACTTTATCTGGCGTAGAAAACGCTGAGATCCTTTCATTGCAGGGATTTCAGCCTTTTTCAGCAAGCCCTAACTATCCTGCAGGCATTGCTGCAATCTGACTCTGATAGTGTTCTGGCGGATTTGGTATGGCAACGGAAGGGAGTATCTGAACAACTTCCTGATCCTGAATGGAAGTCTCGATGCACGTACTTTTTCGGGCTTGAAAGGTTCGCGCCAGCTCCACAACTGCTAGATACCGCTGCATTGGGATGTCCATCCACCTCTGGAGCGTCTACTGGCGCGCACCGCTTCGGGTCCATTGCTGCGAAGGGCAGCGTGCAACCTGCGTGGGGAGACGCGCTCCTCATAGCAAAGGAGCTGCTCTTAACAAAAGAATACACAAAGTGCCCGGGTGATTTGCTCGGGCACAGTTGCTACGAGTGGGCTGCCGCTGAGGTCGCGCCAGGTCGTTGCGTCTAGCGGATGTACTCTTTGAGGATGCTGTTGCGGTTGGGGTGGCGCAGCTTGCGGAGGGCTTTGGCTTCAATCTGACGGATGCGTTCGCGCGTCACGTTGAAAATTTGTCCGATTTCTTCAAGGGTTTTCATGCGACCGTCCTCAAGACCGTAACGCAGGCGCAGAACGTCTCGCTCGCGGGGGCTGAGGGTATCGAGTACGTCTTCAAGATCTTCGCGCAGCAAGTTCTTCGAAACCTCGTCCTCAGGCGTTTCGCCGTCGGCTTCGATGAAATCTCCCAACCGCGAGTCCTCTTCCTTGCCGATCGGCGTTTCCAGGGAAATCGGGAGCTGCGCGGACTTAGCAATGAAGCGCAGCTTCTCGATGGTCATTTCCATGCGCTCGGCAATCTCTTCCTCAGTCGGCTTGCGACCCATCTCCTGAGACAGGATTTTGGTTGTCTTCTTAATACGCGAAATTGTTTCGTACAAATGGACCGGCAGGCGGATGGTTCGCGATTGATCGGCGATCGCGCGAGTAATGGCTTGGCGTATCCACCACGTGGCATAGGTGGAGAACTTATAGCCTTTCTCGTGATCGAACTTCTCGGCAGCGCGAATCAGACCGAGCGAGCCCTCCTGAATCAAATCTTGGAACGACAGCCCTCGATTCATGTACTTCTTGGCGATCGACACCACGAGGCGGAGGTTCGACTGCACCATCTTTTCCTTCGCGCGCCGCCCGACGAGCAACTTGCTGCGAAACTCCCGCAGCGGCATCAATGCGGCCTCAGCCCACTCCCGATCGCTGGGTTCGCGTTCGAGGGTTTCCATCATGTCGGCACGAACGCGTTCGAGCTCGAGGAGTTCGGCAATCTTCCGCGCGAGCTCGATTTCTTCATCGGCACGCAGCAGCCGAATGCGACCGATTTCTTGCAGGTAAAGGCGGATTGAATCCTCGGTGTAGGATTTTTTCTTGGCTTGATCGCGGCGACCGGTTGCGGCGCGCGTTGCTTTGGCGCGGGTCGCGGAGCTAGTATCGCCTGCATCGGAGTGGTCGCTACCGGAATCGTCCGCCTCTTGGTCGATCAGGAGTTCCAACTCGGTCGTCGGCTGATCCATAGTGAGTACGTCCTTTACCTGCGTCATGCCGTTTTCCTCTTAGCTCCTTCTGTGCGAGACCAATGGGTGGGGGGAAGGGCGATCGCTGCTGCAACGGTCCGCACTAAAACAGTACTTTTCCTACAACACTGATGCCCCGGCGCGCGCGCCCTCAGTGCCGACTTGCAACAACAGTTCGCACCCGCTTCGGGGGCAAGGTCTGGGGGCACTCTCAGCGAGAACCCATCCGATTGTAGCTTCTTAAATCCAATTAGTTTGCGAACGTGCAATTGCGGTGAAAATCATTCATACGAATTCTAGGGTTGGTGCGTGCGCGATTGCTCCTCAGTCCGACTCAACCTGCTACTGTGTCTTCGCTCGTTTCTGCCCATTGCCTTCACGCAGACGCGCGGTGCCGAATCTGGCAGGGGAGCGATGCAGTTGCTCTTCTTGGCTTGCCTCAATACTAAGCTAGAGTTGCAAAAATGCTGCAATTCCAGAACGTCCCAATTGTAATTAAGACCGTCTTCACGAGGGTGGTTGAAACGCGAGCATATCATCACGAGCTGGCTCACCGCTAACAGTAAGATTGGCACGTTTTGTTGCGCACAGGTTGTCGCTTGCAGCGCTCAAAAATCGGCAAGTGTGGTGAAGGAGAAGCCGCGCGCTCGGAGTGCCGGAATGAGGGCGGACACAGTTGCTGCAATGTCTTGACCGCCACAGACGCCGTCGTGCAAGACCACGATCGCGCCGTTACAGGCGCGCAGAAGTACTCGCTGGCAGACGCGATCGCAACCCGGTCGCTCCCAATCTTCAGGGACGACCGTCCACATTACCGGACGATAATGCCAGGCACGCAACAATCTTAAGGTTTGAGGAAGGAATAAGCTATTGGGCGGGCGCACGTCGCGCAGCTGATTATCGTTGAGCTGCGGACAAGCGGCGACAATTGCCGCGCGCGTGGCGTCCAGACTCTGACGGAGCTGTACGGAATTTAAGCGGATAAAGGCGCGGTGTGTGTCGCCATGCAGTCCGATCCAATGACCGCGATCGCTAACAGCGCGGGCGACGTGGGGAGCCCGGCGCACGCAAGCGCCCAGCCAGATGAAACTTGCCGGAACGCAATAACGATCGAGGACGGCAAGCAGTTGTGGCGTGTAAATGGGATGGGGCCCGTCATCGAACGTCAGCGCGATGATAGGACGATCGTTCGGACCGCGCCACAGACAGTGGGGAAAGCTGGGAGCAAGCAGACGATAAAGCCAAGGATAGAGCGGGGCGAGTTGCACGGCAGAATCGGGAGTAAATCGCTCATCCGCAATCAATCGTCACGCGCCAGCGATGCTAGCAAGGCGTACGAACCTGACTTTTCAGGCTCCCTATCCGTCGCCATCGCGCCTGCCAGGTGTCGAATCGACGCGGCCACAATCGTCCGCTTAGCAGTGCAAAAGGTCCTTTCAAGGAGCCAAGTATAGCGCGGGTGCTTCTCTCCATATAATGCACGCGCAAGCTAAGCACCCATTCCAGAGTAGTGTCGCAAGCCTCGCCGCCACAGCCAGCGGTTGAGAATCAACAACAGCGCACACCACGCGATCATCGCGCCGATGCCACGAACGAGATCGACTGGCAGCCCGATGAGGTAAGCGGCGGGTAGGTGTAGTACGTAAGGAAAAGGCGTCCAATGTGCGATCGCGCGGACGAGCGGCGGATAAACTTCCAGCGGTGCGAGCCCGCCAGACAGAAATAAGTAGAACAAGAAAAAGAAATCTTGGAGGGCGCTGGCGCGCTCGGTCCAGAATGCCAGCATTGCTAGCGTGTACTGCAGCAAAAAGCGAAGTGTGAAGGCGAGCGCGACGATGCCCAGGAACCCCAACACCTTCAGCGTGCCAGGCCACCACGCTGCTTGGGGGTACAGCCAGCAGAATAAGACAATCAGCGCCAACCAAAACGGGAGGCGCGCGAAGCGCTCGGCAATGTGACTGGAGATATATACCCAGAACGGATCGAGAGGCTGGAGCAGCCGGAAGGACAGTCGACCCTGGACGACCTCGCGTTCGAATTCCCAAATGACCCAAACGATGGTGAGCTGTCGGACGATAAACACGCTGAGGAAATAGCGTGCGAAATGCTGCGCGTCGAGCGGGAAGCGACCGCTAGTGGCAGCTTGCGTCCAAACACCGAGCATGACGATCGGCAGCGAGTTCGACAGTACCCAGAACCACAGCTCTGCACGGTACTCGAGCATGTAGGCGTAGTAGGTCGTCAGTAGGGCGCGGGCCTTGCGGAAGATAGCAAGAAAAAACGCGGGCATAGGGAGGCAGGGTTGGCGCAATCGCTCAGCTATCCCGAGCTTACCGCGGAGCGCCAATCAAGATTGCTCTTTGCCGTCAAACCTCAGCAAAGTTGGTGGGGTCTTGGTCCCGCCGGTGGTGGATGGGAATGGGTGGACCTTGGCGATCGCCGGCGAGGGCAGCCGTTGCTTCTAGGGCAGCCCGCAGGCGTTTGGCGGCATGGACGGACATATCACGAGGCACGCTGATACGATCTCGTAAATAGCGCAGGGCAATATCCGAGCCTGCGGGCGGGCGACAGGGAACCTCGGCAATCAGGTAGGTTAGCGCACAGCGAAGGGCTTCATCCACGATCGCGTCGGTGGCAGGATTGACGCGAATGAGGTTGGCGCGATGTTTGAGCACCCTCGACAGGGCTTCTTGGCGTGAGGTGGCAGGTTCGGGATAGGTTGCATCCGGAAGACCGAACCAAGGCCCGCGATCCACCTGTTGCATGTTCGCGATCGCAGCGGGCTCGCCGTTTCCATAACAGCCTCCCATTTGCGGCGGGAGGTCGTGGGCGTGGGTATGAAAGTCGCTTTGGGTCCCGCGATAGGTGGGGCGGCTTTCCATCGCATCAAACCAAACTCCGAGGGCGGGATTCGCCTCCCTTAGGGAATAGCCTTTGTAGTAGTACAGGCTCGCGTTCATGCGCTCCACGTAAGGGGCAAAAATGACATCGACGATGCCAAACTCCTCAAGGAAATAAGGACCGGGGGTTTGCTGCAGGGCTGCTTCTACCTGCTCGACGACAACAGTAAATTGGTCGCGGTTGGCGCGTTCCGCTCGGGGCGATCGCGTTGGACGACACAACCAGGAGCACCAGGCACGGAACAGCTCGCGCTCGAGGCGTCGCAGGACCAAGACATCGCTGTCTAAAATACTGCGACTCAGGGGATGAAATGCTTCTTCGAGGGCTAGCAAGATTTCGTCGCTTTCGGTGACGAGGCGATTGTCTAGTTGCAAGGCGGGCAGCATTCCCGAGGGGACCTTGCGTTTGTACCACGCCTCCTTTTTGCCGTAGCAAAACATCGTCACCTTTTCGATGCGATAGGGAATTTGCTGTTCTTCTAGCCAGAGCCAGACCTTCTGGCAGTAGGGACACCAAGCATGGCGATCTCGATAAAGAGTCACCCGGATACCCTTTTCAGGAGCGCCAAAGGGTCGGAGACAGGACTGGGAATTGGTAGCCCCATTGACGGGATCGAGTTGGTAGCTGGTTCGGGCTTCTAGGTCGGCCCAAGAAAGAGGCAAATTGCTCATAAAAGGGAGCGAGCGTTGACGCTACAGATCCTCCGAGATTTAAAGGTAGCCGAAAAAACTGGAGGACGAGGACCTACATGTGCTGAGTCAAGGGCAATCGGCATGCCAGCGGGCGGCCCGATTGAATATCAAACCCCCTTCGCACCAACATCCGTGGCAGTCCTGCACGTCGAGGTTGGAACAGGTGCAGACCCCGCGCTTAGCCGCGCTCCCAAACCAGCACGAGCATCTCCCTTCAGGTTGACCCAAAAGTTGAACTCGAGACGATCGCGGACAAACAGCAGTGCCGTTTTGGGAGTACTGTCAAAATCCGCGAAGGATTCCTGTCCCAAGAAATTGGTTTTAATTGATGTGTATTGAAGGTTTTCGATTGGGGGTCAATCAAAAAAACATCTGCTTGATTTGGGATCGAAGATTTTCTCTTAGTAGTTGATTTGATTTGGCCGACTATTGATTTGGTATTTGTTGATGAAAACCAGTATGCCTTCAACTGATCGCTCGCTCTGAATAGAAGGCAACTTTCGATGGAGGAAGGGACGCTAGCTCCATTGGCGTCGGTTCGGGGGGCGAATGCTTCATGCCGCTCAATCTGCTTGCCAGATGTGCCAGGGATAGGGGTAGCGACCGGTGTCGGGGTTGAACCAGTCGGATTGCAGTTGTCGATTGGCCTCGCTGGCGATCGCGCTGTCGACGAGTGTTTTCCAGGCGGGGTCGTCCTGAGGCAGGATGCAGCCGTACATTTCGGTAGTCATCGGTTGCGAAGGGGCAAGTACGAAGTCAAATTCGCCATGTTCGGGTCGACGGGTTTCACCGGTGAGCAAGATACCGTCGCTGGCAATCGCGCGAATGTCATGGCGAATGAGTAGCTCCATAGCTTCCGGGCGGTTGCTGACGGGGTGCCAATTAGCACCGGGGTAAACTTGGCGGATAGTTCTATCGGTAGTGGTTCCTGGAATGTATGCGATCGAGACACCGGTCAAGGTGCCTTGGAAGTCGAACGAGTCGATGTTTTCTGTCAGCAGTAAAAACTGCGTACCGGTTACGAAAAACGGGACCGAGAAGTTGGTAAATTCCAAGCGTGGGGCGGTGATGCTGGTAGCACCGCAGACAATCGCGAGTTCGCCGCTGCGCACCCGCTTGAAACGATCGGCAACTGTCACGAGTTCGAGCTGGAGCTGGATGGGGCGGTCGATGCGACGTTCGAGGCGATCGCGGATTAGGTTTAACAGGTCAAGAGAATAACCGCTCCAGGTGCCGTCGGCTTCGAGATATCCGAAGGGGACAGCTGCTTGCCGCGCGCCGGCGTTGAGGACGCCGGTCTTCAGTACGCGATCGAGGACGGTGCCGGCTGCAGCCGGCTGCACGATTGCCGTGCTGATACCCAGTCCGAGTAGCCCCAAAACCAAGAGCTTCCTAGCTAGCGCGACTGGCGTTAACGAGACGATCGCCGAGCGGGGGGAGCAATTCGGGACAGTAGGCACGTGGTTCGGGTATTCGGACATCGTTGACAGCACTTTGCAAGGTTTCGGAAGATTCTATGCACCTAATTTAGCGGTCAATTCAGTTGTGATTCGAGGCGAGAGACTACCGTATTGTGTTTCGATCGCGCGAGTGCAAACTGTTTCGGTATGCACAGTGTCGCCAACGATTGTTCCCCAAGCCGAATAACCGCATTAACTTGAGGGGACTTCAAATAACTTGCTCAAGATCGAAGGTCGGCACGGCAGCAAGAGCATTTCAGCCGCCGGTACGCTACAATCCAGCAAATTTTCGAGGTGCCCCTGAAGTTGAACGCATTGAGTATTGCGGGGATTTAAACCAATAAATGTGTACTACATTATCTTATGCGCTACCCACCAGGGGAGGGCAATGTAATATGGGAAGGCCGGACTGAGAGAGGACAGACCGAGGGTGCCTGCCGGGATTTTCAAGATTTTCCGGGATTTTCAAGATTTTTGAGTTAGCGGGTAAACCTCGATCCAAAAACAATCGGGATGCTCGATGGCAAATCGAGCCAGGGCTGCCTTCCAATGGTGAATCGGCCTTGCCCATTTCTAGGCGATATTCTTCATTGCCAGGGAGAGCAATTTAAACGCCACCTCCACTGATGGAAACAACTCCTTCGTCTTTAGCCCCTTCCGCAGCGATGGTTCAGCGACCCAGTTGCATTCGACTTGTAGATGTGACCCGACGAATCTCCTCGGAATCGTCAAAAAACTGCGCCACATGCTCCTGATGTTGCACGAACACGGGATGGTTTCCCACAAATCGGAAGCTCGCAGTGGCGCAATTTCTGCCGCGATTTCTCACCGATAGCCTGAGCATTGCCTCCGATTTCGATTACCACAGGCACTTGTGCTTCAGGCTCGTGGTCTCGCCTTCCACCCGCTTCATATACGTCTGGCTCACTTCGTGGCTTACCGCGTCGATGAATCTCTTGTAGATCCCGAAGCCATCATTCACCCACCAGAAGCAATCCCATCCCTGCACTCGCTCCCATGGCGGCTCAAACGTCCCGCTGCTGCAGTCCTTCGCGGTAAACGCCGCACTCCCCGGTTGCTTGTGGTTGGCGACAGTCCAGAGCCCTCTTTTTTCATACCCCAAACACCTGGAGTTCCCAGAGATCTCTAATCTCGGTTTGGGGCATCTCGGCTGCCAAGTCCGACAAATCTGCTGTCATCTAGCGAACCCATTTGATGACTGCTTTAAAGCAAAAACATTCAGAGCGTCCGATGCTACGGAAGCTCCGGCTTAGGAGATATCGCTGCAGGCAGTCCCGCCGTCGGACCCAGGATGGGTACCTCCTTAGGGTGTATTAATAAATAAATTTGCAGTTGCAGTCTTTGCAATGGTGAAATTGCTTGCCGTGGCGGTGTCCGTGCTAGCGAATAGGTTCGGAGAAGTAGCCCAAGCACCAAATCTTTGGTGGGTTCGGAATAATGGTTCGAGCGCTGCATCGGACTAAAGTGAACCGCCCTGAGCATTGCGCCAGCAACAAGTGAGGTAAGGCAGACATCGGAACGGGTTGACTTCATCTGTCTACAGGCGTGCGACAAGCATTCAGCAACCTGTGGCAATTGAGTTGGGCAAGGTGAGACCAAGCTGCTAATTGACGAAGCAAGGCGTGAAAGGCATCCTAGTGGATCGGAGCTGTTTTCACAGCCTCATCGAGTCGGAGCAGTGCCCAACTTTGACGATGCTGACTCAGCGTCGGGGTTTTCAGTGGGGCATAATTCCCTACAAGGCAAGGGCTTGCCCTGCTCGGCAGCATTTTTTCAGTCAATCAAGCTTCACAGGAAGGTGTTGGGACAAGAAGAAAAGGTATGGCTACAGGGGTGCCCAGGAAGTCCTTCTCTAGTACTCGAGTTCTACCGATACCGAATATTAATCCGATCTTAACCATTAGCAAACCCGTCTTTGAGATAATGCGAGTTGTCTGTTCGTTCGAACTTGGTTTGTAAGTTGTTGGATTATTTAATTTTTTGGTTCGATAATGGATACGAGTGCTGTTGTTAGTCTCGATCGAGTGGGAGTGGTTTATGACAATGGGGTTGTTGCGCTTGAATCAGTCTCACTTCAATTAAAACGAGGAGAGTTTGCAATCGTCCTAGGATCTTCCGGTGCAGGAAAGTCGACATTGCTCCGAACTCTGAACCACCTTCGACTACCAACTCATGGCAAAGTAACTGTAGAGGGAGTTGGAGAGCTAACCAAGCCCTCTGCACTGCGTCTGCATCGAAAGCGGACTGGAATGATTTTCCAACAACATCAGTTGATCGAACGTTATTCAGCGTTGAAAAATGTTTTGATGGGACGACTTGCTTATCACTCCTTTTGGAAAAGCTTGCTGCCACTGCCTAAGCTCGATCAACTAATTGCCTTAGATTGCTTGAAACGGGTTGGCTTAATTGATAAAGCCTTGACTCCTGTTAAATCTCTCAGTGGAGGTCAGCAGCAACGCGTTGGTATCGCACGCGCTTTGGCTCAGAAACCACGACTTATGCTTGCAGATGAACCCATTGCCAGCCTCGATCCTACTAGTGCTCATCAAGTACTGGCCTTGCTACGAGATATTTGCAAAAGCGAAGGTATTGCTGCCTTATTGAGCTTGCACCAATTGGAATTTGCCAAACAGTATGGCGATCGCATCATTGGATTAGCCAATGGTCGCGTTATTTTTGATGGCTCTCCTTCAGCACTACATCATCAACATCTCGATGAGATTTATACCAAGCGGTCCTTGGAACCTGTGATGTAAGTTCAGCGTCCAAATTTGCACAACTTGGTTTCCGACAACAGTTTCTGTTTGCTCAACAATTACAATTTTGAAGGAATGAAGTGAAATGGTCGGTATCAGTTTTAAGCACAGAATTATCGGCTTCTGTTTGTCAGGACTTATTGGGCTGGTAGGTTGCAACAACCCAAGCTCAACGACAAATCAGGGAGAAAAAACGGCTGGTCAAAATACAGCGGCCTTAGAATCAGTGGGCGACAACCCAAAGAAACTAATAGTTGCCCTACTGCCCGACGAAAATGCTGCCAGCATCATTCAAGATAATGAAGGACTGGTATATCACCTAGAAACAGAGCTCGGAAAAGATATCGAACTTGTTGTAACCACTGACTACTCGTCTATGATTGAAGCTGCGAGCAATGGGCGATTGGATCTCGCTTATTTCGGTCCTCTCTCCTATGTGTTGGCGAAAACAAAGAGCGATATTGAGCCATTCGCTGCTCGCCTGAAAGGTGGTTCTACCACTTACACCTCCATCGTTATCGGTAATGCCGAAGCAGGTATTGATGAGTTCGAGGATATCAAAGGAACCACAGTAGCCTTTGGAGATCCGGCCTCAACGTCTAGCCGTCTGTTTCCCGAACTAACTTTAGCTGAAGCAGGACTTATATCTGGGGAAGATTACGAAGCTGTGTTCTTGGGTGCTCATGATGCTGTGGCACTAGCCGTACAGAACGGAAACGCTCAGGCAGGGGGGCTCAGTCGTCCGATCTTTGATTCACTTGTTGAAAAAGGTAGTGTCGATCCTACCAAAGTCACGATTATTGCTGAATCGGCTCCCATTCCTCAGTACCCTTGGACTATGCGAACAGACTTGTCATCAGAACTCAAGGAGAATATTCGCGTCACCTTCTTAGAGTTGAATGATGAATCTGTACTGAAACCATTCAAAGCTGACGGCTTTGCGGAGGTGAGCGATACAGACTACGACGGTATCCGCCAAGCAGGGACAACCCTAGGATTAGACCTCGGGGAATTTGTCCAATAAATCACTCGCTCTCAAAGATATTCAACAGTAGGGCACTTGAATTAATTTGCTCAAGGCTGAAGATCGACCCGGCAGCCTGGGCATTTCAGCTGCCGGTGCTTCACACTCCAGAGATTTTTCGAGGTACCCAATATTTTAATCCTTAACTCGAGGTAGAGTTAATTCCCTGGGAGAAGACAATTGACTACAGGCTTCTAGCTTCGCTTTGGCAGTAGGCGGTAAGCAAAAGAAAACTCGAGAAGTTCCAGAATATATTTCTGTAAGATAACTAGCTCTACTTCAGAAGCAGCTGATTCTTTTATCATCTTGTGACTGTCCATTTGACCTTATGCAAGAGGTTTTGGTAATGAATGAAAACCAGGCAAGCTACACCGCGATCCTTCGCCAGCAACGACGACAATGGAACCAGCAGCTAATTCGCGTGTTGTTAATACTGGGAGTTGTTTTTATCAGTTTTGCAGTTGTGGAGCTGTTTGATATTGAACGCATGGCAGACGGCATTCCAGCAATTGTAACACTACTTTCCGAAATGCTTCCCCCAGACTTCAGCCGCTTTCCAAATTGGATAGAACCTATCGTTGATACTCTGGCTATGAGTGTGGCTGGGACTGCCATTGCTGTGGCACTGTCGCTGCCCTTGTGTCTTTTGGCAGCTCGAAATACAACACCACATCCAATCATTTTTCATGTTGCTCGTACCGTTTTGAATGTGACTCGAGCTATTCCCGAACTCATCCTGGGAATGATTTTGGTGGCCGCGGTTGGCTTCGGTAAACTGCCGGGTACATTGGCTCTTGGTCTTCACTCTGTGGGGATGCTTGGGAAGTTTTTTGCTGAGTCAATTGAACTTTGTAATCCTGCCCCCGTAGAAGCAGCTCGTGCAGCAGGTTCTACTGAACCACAAGTCATCGTTCATAGCATTTTGCCACAGGTTTTCCCTCAGATGGCTGACGTCACCTTTTATCGGTGGGAATATAACTTCCGTGCCTCAATGGTTCTGGGCGCAGTGGGTGCCGGTGGAATTGGCCTAGAAATAATCAGTGCCTTGCGGATCTTAAAATATCAACAGGTGTCGGCACTTCTCATCGTTGTTCTTGTGATGGTTACAATTGTTGATGGATTGAGCAACTATCTTCGCAAGGGTTTTGTGAAATGAGTGATGTTCCCAATCGTCCCAAAGTCGTACTCACACATTGGGTCCATAACGAGGTCATACAACTTCTTAGTGAAACTTGTACTGTAGTTGCCAACACAACTCGTGAAGCCTTATCTCGCGATGAAATTTGCCGACGTTCGCGAGATGCAGACGGGCTGATGGTTTTCATGCCCGATTCGATTGACAAGACTTTCCTCGATAGTTGTCCTCAATTGAAGGTCATTGCTGGAGCCTTACGAGGCTATGACAATTTTGATGTAGAGTCCTGTAGCGATCGCCAGATTTGGTTCACGATAGTTCCCGATCTATTAGCAGCCCCAACGGCTGAACTAACTATTGGACTTCTAATTGGTTTAGCCCGCCGGCTTTTGGAAGGTGATGCATTGATTCGTCATGGTAAATTTCCTGGTTGGCGTCCTATTCTCTATGGTAAGGGGTTGACAAATAAAACCCTTGGTGTCGTCGGCATGGGAAAACTAGGCCGCTCCCTAGCCGAGCGACTGCAAGGTTTCCAAATGCATTTACTGTATGCAGACCCTGTTCCTCTCTCTGCCGAATTGGAAAAAATGTGGCAGATTGAAGCTGCTCCTTTAGCAGAACTTTTAGAGAGCAGTGATTATGTCGTGTTAATGGTGCCACTACAGCCGGACACATTCCATTTAATTAATCGCGAGAGGATTGCTTGTATGAAACCCGGTAGCATTTTGATTAATCCTTGCCGAGGTTCTGTGGTTGATGAAAAGGCAGTTGCTGACGCGTTAGCCAGCGGCCACTTGGCTGGCTACGCTGCAGATGTCTTTGAAATGGAAGATTGGACTCGCTGCGATCGACCATCAAGCATTGAACCTCGATTGCTACAGAATCAGAATCAAACATTCTTCACACCTCATTTAGGTTCTGCTGTTGAAGAAATACGATTTGAAATTGCTATGGAAGCAGCTATGAATCTACTGCAGGCGTTACGAGGAGATATCCCGCGAGGGGCTGTAAATCAAATCAATAAATAAATGTGCGTACTGTCTTTGGCGGTATGGCGCTTGGTTGCCTTTTCCCTTAGCTAAATGACATAGCTCTGAAAACTGCATTCACTCGCTTTTTTTGATTTGGTAAAAAGCGCTTTTGGCTTATTATCTGGATGATAGGCTTCTGCCAGCATTTCCCAAACAGTAGATCCCCCCCTATTGCGACTGACCGGCCAATTGCAGTCCGCTTCCGTGTATGTTCACTCGCCGGCACTAGCGCATGCGGAGGCACCGCGGCGATCGAGGGCTAGCGGGCGCGCGATCGCCTCAATACCCTTTGCACGCCAAGCGACGGCCATCGCGTCAGCCACTGCAGGGGCTCGATCGCTGGGGGTTAAGGCAAGTAATGTCGGTCCGGCGCCGCTAATTGCTACCCCCCAAGCTCCAGCCGCACGGGCGGCCGACCGAACTTGCTCCCAACCGCTTATCAGCGGCAATCGATAGGGCTGATGCAAGCGATCGCTCATACCAACGCGCACCAAATCGCCGTTGCCGGTTGCCAGCCCGCGCACCAGCATGCCGAAATGCGCGACGTTGAATACTGCATCGGCGCGGCTGAATTCGTCAGGTAGCACTGCCCGTGCGGCAGCGGTCGAAAGTTCGAAATCGGGAATGGCAACCACCGGAACGATCGTGTCGTGCCAGGGCAACTGGCAGGTAGTTGTTCCAGTATCGTCGCTAGCACTCAGGCAGCAGCCGCCGAACAATGCCGGCACGACGTTGTCGGGGTGCCCTTCGATCGCGGTTGCCATATCTGCGAGTTCGTCGGACTTCAGCTGCGAGCCAGCAATGCGATCGGCTGCCACTAGCCCGCCAACGATCGCGGTGGCCGAACTGCCCAGTCCTCGCGCCAGCGGTACCCCCATGCGAATTTCGATCGCGATCGGCGGTGTCTCCCAACCGAGTTCGTCGAAATACCGCCGGTAAGCGCGGTACAACAAGTTACGTTCGTCAGTAGCAACGCGATCGGCTTCCGGACCGATCGCGCAAATACTCGTCTTGCTAGCCGGTGCGAACAAAAATTTGTTGTATAGCTGGAGCGCAACCCCCAGGCAATCGAAACCCGGGCCGAGGTTAGCCGTTGTCGCTGGGACGGTTGCGGCGAAGGGAGCGAAGGTCATTGTCGGCTTGTAATTGCCCGCAAAATAGGAAGGTCTACAGGCGATTTTAGCCCCTGCCGGTGCCGGTTTGGGAGCCCATCAACTGACGTATTGGGGCATACGCATCCAAGGAATCTCAGCTCGATTTTTGCACTAGCGCGGCTCGAAATGGACTTGTTGAGAACAGAGAGCTATGTTCCAGTACTCTAGGTTGCTGAAACGCTTTTCGGTCATGGCATGGAAATCTGTCTGTGTTTGCCCGAGCTAGCCTTGGTGTTAGGGCGTTTGACGTTGGTGCAACGGCAGAGCTGGTAACGAGTGGGTCGGCTGAAGCTTGCTAACTTCCGCTGGGTTTACAAGCAGAGCATCGCGCGAACGCACGACGAGGTCTCCAGTTTGCAAAGCCGAACGCCACCGCGTGCCCGTCCGCCAAGCACAATGCTTTGCAGCACTCCAGCGAGGGTTGGGCGGGTAGCCCGCGAAGCCGGATCGTAACGCCGCGCGATCGCTCTCGGGGATTGCAGTGCGGGCTTTGATGCCGTTGCCGAGATCGACTAGCGACGAAGGTGCGTCGGACATTCGCATCGCTCGTTCCCCCTACCGAATTTGTCACAATCCTACCAAATTCATTGTTTACGAGTCGCCTCTCGAGAGTTGCAGTGGGTTGCGGCAGTCCGCCAGTCGAATGCCCTACGTAGGCTAGAGCAGGGGGCATCGCACCACATTCTTTGCAAACATAAGGACCTCAAGCCAATATCAGTGACGCTTCCCAACAAACCGCGATTGCCTGCTGAGCAAGCGCATACTAATTTCGAATTCACAGCAGTCAAGGAGGTCGCGGCGATCTAACGCGGTGGAACCCGGTCTATGTTCTTAGCGAACCCACATCGAGCCGCGCACATCTCGAAAATCGAGTCGAGATTCGGCGTATGTGTTTACATGAGATCTTGGCTTGGGGTTGCGTTTCCCTCCGGATAGGGATAGGACTAAAAAAATGCAGAAACGTATTACAGATAACCGTGAATAAAAAGCAATACGTCCTTGCCCTCGATCTCGGTACAACTGGTAACCGCGCCATCCTGTTCGATGCAAACGGCGGTGTCGTCGGTCAGTCTTACGGCGAGTTGACTCAGTATTATCCCCATCCGGGTTGGCTCGAACACGACCCGATGGAGATTTGGCAAGATACGCGCAGCTCCATGCAGCAAGTGCTCCGCAGCACCGGCGTTGCCCCTAAAGAGATCGCGGCAATTGGCTTAACAGTCCAGCGCGAAACGTGTTTGCTCTGGGATAAAACGACCGGTCGGCCGCTGCACAACGCGATTGTTTGGCAAGATCGCCGCACGGCAGATATGTGCCGCAAGCTTGTCGAGATGGGTGCTGCCGATAGACTCGAGGACAGCACCGGCTTAGTCCTCGACGCCTACTTTTCGGCAACGAAAATTGCTTGGCTGCTCGATTGGGTTAAGGCAAACCACCCCGAGACGAACCTCGACAACATTCTCGCCGGAACGATCGATACCTGGGTGCTCTGGAACCTGACCGGTCGAAACGTTCACGCCACCGATCACAGCAATGCCAGTCGCACAATGCTGATGAACTTGGCCGACGCCACATGGGACGATTCGCTGCTGGCCTTGTTTGGCATCCCCCCGCACTTCATGCCCGAAATCCGTCCGAGTATGGGCGACTTCGGCACGCTCGACGAGGAAATCCTCGGTATACCAATTCCGATTACGGCGATCTTCGGCGACCAGCAAGCTGCCTTGTTCGCTCACGGTTGCGATCTACCCGGGATGCTTAAGTGTACTTACGGGACGGGTTGCTTCCTGATTTCACAAACGGGTGGCGAACTCACGCGATCGCGCAATCGCTTGCTTTCAACGGTGGCGTGGACGCAATCCAAGGACGGGCAACTGCAGGCCAACTATGCCCTCGAAGGTGCGATGTTTACGACCGGGGCTTGCATTCAGTGGTTGCGCGACGGACTCCAGCTGATTCGCTCGGCACCCGAAACGGAACCGCTCTCGCTAAAGGTTGACGATACCAACGGCGCATATTTTGTCCCGGCATTGAGCGGATTGGGCACTCCTCATTGGGATATGAACGCGCGCGGAGCCTTCGTCGGCATTACGGGCGGCGTTCGGCGCGAACACATCGTGCGCTCGGTGTTGGAGGCGATCGCCTACCAGGTCAAGGAAGTGGTCGATGCCATGAACCGCGATGGCGATACTCCCATCAGCCGCCTGAAAGTCGATGGCGGTGCGTCCCAAAACAATTTCTTGATGCAGTTTCAAGCAGATGCTCTAGGCGTTCCGGTGGAAAGACCGGCAATTCTGGACGCCACTGCACAGGGTGCGGCCTTCGGAGCGGGCCTGGCAGCCGGCTCCTGGGACGACTACGGCATGCTAGTGCACCAGCGCAAAGTCGATCGCGTCTTCGAACCGGGAGCAGGGAGTACGCAAGCCCAAGGCAACTTTACCGACTGGCAGCGTGCGGTAGAACGCGCCAAGAACTGGGCTATGTAGGGGTATTAGGCGAAGCGATCGCGCAGTTTGGGTGGAGCTATAGCGATCGCGTCACTTTTTGGCTATTCTCATAAGAGTAGGTTTAGCAACCCCGATCCACGGGCGATTAGCTCAGCGGTAGAGCGCCTGCCTTACAAGCAGGATGCCACTGGTTCAAATCCAGTATCGCCCATCTTTATCACCGCTTATTCAATTGTGGTGTCCCGTTCAGTCTCGCAAGTCTTTTGGTCTCGTGTCTGGCTTCTAAAGGAGACTCGAATGTTTCCCCTACAGGGCTAACAATCGGAGAGTCCTATCTTTAGCGGACCGAGGTAGACAGTTGCGATCTGCAACGGCTGGACTTCTGCCGAACTGGGCTCGCTTGCACCGGGAACGGAAAGTATTAAAGGCTCATACCATTCCCAAATATTCACTCACCTAAACTAAACTCCTCCAAACCGGTAATGTAGGCCTTCAGGGATCTGGTTAAGCTGATGTTCCCCGATTGGGTAGAAGGACTCGGCCACGCTTGAGTGCAGCATCTAGCGCTGAAATCGACGCCGACCTCAAATTGGCGGGCATACCTACAGAGAACGAATTCAGCTTATCCCAAGTGCAGTTATCCTCGGTCCGCAAGTCCCGTTCCGCTGCAACTGGTTGAGGGGCTGGAGCCCGGCACTTGGGCATAATTGCATCGCCTCCACGACACGTCAGTGACGGACTGGGACACCATTATCTTGTTACCAGAATTCGCCAAACTGCGGTAAACCTGCCACAAGCGCGAAGCGATTTTGTCGAGTTGGATAAAGTCCTATCCATCGTTAACATCGGGTGAGCAGTGTCGGCAGTAAGGTCGATGCCCGCGAAAAGGTGCTGCCTGAATTGCTAAGATGCTAAGCTGACAGGCTTCACCCCCATATTTCTCGGGCGCTTGGGGGCTTGAGATATAATTGGGTGCCATCCCAGGTCATCTCGATAAATTTATGAACGTGTCAGCTCCGAAGAATTTGAAGTGGTCTCAGTTCAGACATTACAGAGAGTTGATGGGGACTTTAGTTGAGAGAAACCTCAAGGGGCGTTACAGAGGCTCCTCCCTAGGGATCTTCTGGTCCCTCCTCAATCCTATGATCATGGCTGGTATTTACACGGCTGTCTTGGGCAATGCTTTTGCAGAACATTTTGATAATTCAATTATTAATTATATTCTTGCAGCTTTCACCGGACTGGCAATCTTTCATTTCTTCTCTGCGGCGACGTCTCAGGCGCTCAACAGCGTTGTTTCCAATGGTGGACTGCTCAACAAAATCTACTTACCGGTTAGCGTTTTTCCTTCAGCAGCAATAGCCGCAAACATTTTTCAGTTTTCAGTTGCAACTTTACCTTTATTCGCGATAGTAACCATTTGGCGATCGCAAAGCATTGTGAATGTTTTTGCATTGATTTTCCCAGTAATAGCCTTGATACTCGTGAGTAGCGGGGTCGGCTATTTTCTTAGTGCAACATTCGTTTTCTTCCGCGACACCCCCCACCTCTATCAAGTCACGATTTATGCTTTGCGAATTGCAACTCCTGTCTTTTACCCGGTAGAGATTGTTCCCGAGAGGCTCAGACCTTTCATTGTATTAAACCCTCTGTCACAGGTTATTGAAAGCGTCCGGCAGATTACGCTCTCAGGAGATCCACCCGACCTCAATCTCATACTGGGAACGGTGCTGAGTAGCCTTGTTGTCGCCATCCTCGGATGGATCTGGTTCGGGCGGTTGCGCCCGCATTTCATGGACTTGTTGTAGATGGAAGTAATTCGCTTGGATCGGGTATCTCTCTATCGAAGAACTCAGGAGGAGTTTTCCTACGATTTCAAAACGAGTCTCATATCTCTATTAGAGGGCAAGTATCGTCACCCCAATCGCAAGCTCGTTCTCAGCGACATAAATTTAACGCTGAGAGCTGGCGATCGAGTTGGCATTGTCGGAGCAAATGGTTCCGGCAAATCAACCCTTCTGAAGGTTATCTGTGGGATTTTGAAACCAACGGGTGGGAAGGTATCAGTCTCGGGGAACCTTGCTCCACTAATCGAGCTGGGTGCTGGATTTGATGCAAGTATGAGTGTTTCCGACAATGTTATCATGTACGGCGTCATGTTGGGATTTGCGCGTCGGGAAATGCGGCGCCGTCTACCATCAATTCTCGACTTCGCCGAGTTAGAAGACTATGCGTTTGCACCGGTAAAGTCCTTGTCTTCAGGAATGAAAGCGCGTTTGGGTTTTGCCGTTGCGACTGACGTACGTCCAGATATTTTATTACTCGATGAAGTGCTGTCCGTAGGAGATGCACAATTTCGCAAAAAGTGTCGCCGGCGCATCGAGAAGTTCTGGGCAGAGAACGTCACGATTATCGTGGTTTCTCACGATCTTAAATTCATACGGCAGTGGTGCCAGCGAGCAGTCTGGTTAGAGCATGGCAAAATCGCATTTACTGGCAGTGTGGACGAAACAGTCGAACGTTATTTAGCTGAAGTCGAGAGAGTTTAGAGGTAGCTTTCTTCAAATAGGTTTCTCTATATAGCTATGACTCGGCATCGACCTACTCTGTTTTCTGTAGGTTCTGAATAGGAATGGACACCTTGCTAGGAAAATGTTTACTCGTGAGTAAATAGGGCTTGCTGAAAAAGATGAAAGGGAGACCAAGGATAGTCAAAATGCCGGACTAAGGGATGGTGACTGTCAAGAGACTCTCGGAAGCCATGCGTCTAATTCGGTGACGAGTTGAGCGGCTACCCCCTTCAGAAATCTCTCCAAGACCTGTTTTCTCCTTAGCCAGTTTGTCCAAAGCCACAAAAGGAGCTGGCGCTGGAGCCAGCGCTCCAGATTCATGACTAGAAACGTGATGGCGATGCGACTT